>JAFZSS010000118.1 GCA_017619255.1 Muribaculaceae bacterium | reverse complement strand
GGCTTCCTCACCGCCAACACCAAGAGCGGCAACTCGCTTGTTCAAGAAATGGAACGCCGCATCGCTGTTCTCAAGGAAGAACTCGCCGAGCTGGAGCAGAAAATCAAGGAACTGGACAATGCATGAGCGCATTGTGAAAACTAACCTGTACACAAGAAGAAACTGAACTCGAAGCACGGAGGAGCGCCAACGCTCCTCCACACTTCGGCTACCGCCCAGGTGAACCGCACATCAGCACCGCTTTCATGAAAAGTAAAGGCCGATATGGACAATTCGTCAGATGGATATTCAGCATCATCGACTTGCTGATTGTCAACCTTGTCTATCTCGTTACCATGCTATGGGACAACCCTTCATTGTCACAGCACAATGAACTGTATTCCCGTCCAGTGTGGCTTGTCCTCAATGTGGCTATGGTGGTGTGCATTTATTTCTATAATGATGTACACGAGCGCCGCGTGTTTTATGCCGAGAAAGTGGTGGGTCAGGCCCTGAAACTGGTGCTGACACACGCCGGCATCTTTGTCTCCCTGATGACATTTTTGGGGCCATATGCCGCCTCATGGCAGCGCATGCTGTTATTCTATGTGGTCTTCTTCCTGGTGCTCTCGATGTGGTGGGTGCTTTCCCGACAGTTCGTGAAGCTGTACCGTAATCACGGCTTCAACTTCAAGCGCGTGATCGTCATTGGCGGCGGCACGGTGGGCGTACGCCTTATTAATGAGATGCTGGCCGACTTAGGTTACGGCTATCACATCGTGGGTTTCTTTGACAACAACCCCAAGGCGCGGTCGGCTTCAGCAGCTTATCAAGGCACTCTGGACGATGTGGAACAGTTTGTCAAGACCCATCAGGTCGATGAAATGTTCTGTGCCGTGCCCGACATCGAGGATAACCAAAATGTGTCCCGCATGATCCGCATTGCCGATAACAATGCGGTGGACTTCTACTATGTGCCGCAGTTCGGGCGCACGGTGACACGCCAGTTTGAACTGCAGTCAGTAGGCGATGTACCTATTCTGGCCGTGCACCCTTACCCATTGAAGAATCCCATCAATCGTGCCATCAAGCGCGCGTTTGACCTCTTGGTTTCAACGATTGTGCTTATCCTCTCGCCTCTTGTCATCATCCCTGTCGCCATCGGCATCAAGCTATCATCTCCCGGCCCCATTTTCTTTGTCCAGAAACGCACCGGCTATCGCGGACAGGCTTTCAACTGCTACAAATTCCGCACCATGCATGTCAATGATGATAGCGACACGCTGCAAGCGACCAAGGGCGACCCACGCGTCACAAAGTTCGGCAATTTCCTGCGCCGCACGAGTATCGACGAACTACCCCAATTCTATAATGTTTGGCGTGGCGAGATGAGCATCGTGGGTCCCCGTCCCCACATGGTGGCCCAGACCGAGATGTACAGCGAACTCATCGACAAGTACATGCTGCGTCACACGATCAAGCCCGGCATTACCGGTTGGGCACAGGTGCGCGGTTTCCGCGGTCAGACCGAGGAACTGTGGCAAATGGAGAAGCGTGTCGAACTCGATGTATGGTATGCCGAGAACTGGACCTTTCTCATGGACCTGAAGATTATCTTCCGCACCGCGCTGAATGCCATCAAGGGCGAAGCTAACGCTTATTAAATAATTAATTTCCAATAATTTACAAGCACTGGTGTCATTAAAGACTTTAAGGATCTTAATGACTCATTAATAGGCCATCAGATGACACGGCAGCAATACGCACAGACATTATTGAGAACCTATTATGGTTACAACAGTTTCCGCAGTCAGCAGTGGGATATCATCAACCACACGCTTGATGGCGGAGACAGCATCGTGCTCATGCCCACGGGTGGCGGCAAATCGCTGTGTTTCCAACTTCCAGGCCTGATGAGCAAGGAAGGCTTCGCCATCGTCATATCCCCCTTGTTAGCACTGATGAACGACCAGATTGACGCCCTGCAGCAGAATGGCATCCCCGCGCTGGCGCTGAATAGCGAGAAGAGCGAGGACGAGAACCGCCAATGCGTCAACCTGCTCATGGAGGGCAAGGTCAAACTGCTCTATATTTCCCCCGAGAAACTGCTCAGCGAGATTGACCGCTGGTCAGACCGCATCACCGACCGCATCTGCTTGTTTGCCATCGACGAGGCCCATTGTATCTCTCAGTGGGGACACGATTTCCGTCCCGAGTACACTCAGTTGGGAACCCTCAAGCAACGCTTTCCCCACATTCCCGTAATGGCGCTTACCGCGACTGCCGACCGTATCACACGCGACGACATCGCCAAGCAGCTGAACATCCCCGACGCCAAACTGTTTATCAGCTCATTTGACCGCCCCAACATCTCGCTCAATGTCGTTCAGGGGTCCACAGGACGACAGAAACTGCGCCACATCGTACAGTTTATCAACCTCCATCACGGCGAGAGCGGCATCATCTATTGCCTGAGCCGCAAGAGCACTGAGAAGATGGCCTCTGAACTCAGCCGTCTGGGCATTGAGGCCAGAGCCTTCCATGCCGGTATGAGCGTTAAGGAGAAACAGCAGGTGCAACGCGATTTCCTCAATGATGACCTGAAGGTGGTGTGTGCCACTATTGCCTTCGGCATGGGTATCGATAAGAGCAATGTGCGCTATGTTATCCACAGCAACATGCCACGCAACATCGAGAGTTATTACCAGGAAATCGGCCGTGCAGGACGCGATGGTCTGCCAGCCGAGGCCCTACTGTTCTACACCTATGGAGATGTCATTACCCTGCAGCAGTTTGCGCGGCAATCAGGTCAGGTTCAAGTAAATATGGACAAGCTGCAACGCATGCAGCAATTCGCCGAGAGCGGTGTGTGCCGACGCCGCATTCTCTTGAATTATTTCAACGAGCGCTATGACCATGACTGTCATAACTGCGATGTGTGCAACAACCCGCCCGAGCGATTTGACGGCACACGCTTTGCCCAGATGGCCCTGAGCGCCATCATGCGCACCGGGGAGCAAGCCACGATGTTCACCGTGACCGACATCCTGCGCGGCTGGCGTAAAGCCGAAATCCTCGAGAAAGGTTATGACAAGTTGAAAACCTTCGGCGTAGGACGCGAGCTCAAAGTAGCCGAGTGGAATGCCTATCTACTGCAAATGCTGCAGATGGGGCTCTTTGAAGTTGCTTATGACGAGGGCAACCACCTGAAAATCACCGACTACGGCAAGGAAATCCTCTATGGCCGCCAAAGCGTCCAATTCAACCGTTACCAACCACGAGATTTCAATGTAAAGACGCACCTGGCCGAGCCGCAGCTCATCACGACGGAACCAGTGGAAGCGAAACAGATGGACAAGGCGTTGTTTGAACGGTTGCGTGATGTACGCAAGGCCCTTGCCACCACAAGCCGCGTCGCTCCTTTCATGGTGTTCAGCGACAAGTCCCTGCAGGCCATGGCAACAGAAAAACCGACGACCAAGGCCAAGTTCGGTTTCATTCACGGCGTGGGTGAGGTCAAGTGCCAGAAGTACTGGCGCCCGTTCACAGCTGCCATCCGCGAGCACCTCGGCCTCCCCTGATCGTCCCTCATCAAACAATCCTTTCTTCATCAAACAAAAAAAACAACCTGAACAACTTTCATATCCATTGTTGTCCAGGTCGTTGATTCGTTGTAATAATTGTCTGATAACAATCAGATGATCCCGGTAAGATAGAGGAAGATGAAGATGATGGATACCGGGGCGACATAGCGCAAGCAGAAAATGAGGTACGGCTCCATGGCTCCCTTCAACTTGCCGCCGTTGGTGAGCTGGTCGCGGATGACTTTTCGGTCGAGAATCCATCCCACATACACTGCCGTGAACAGGCCGCCCAGCAGCATGAAGATGTTGCTGGCGGCATAGTCCATCATATCAAAGATGTTCTTACCCCACAGCTTAATGTCATCAAGCACATTGAACGACAACGCGGCCACTGCAGCAAGCGCAAAAGTGATCAATGCTGTCCACAAAATGGCGCGTGGGCGTGACATCTTGTGCTCCTCGATCATGAAGGTGATGGGAATCTCGCTCAACGAGATGGTAGAAGTCAACGAGGCGAAGAACACGAGCAGGAAGAACAGCAAAGCCCAGAAATAACCACCCGTCATCTGCTGGAAAATGCTGGGCAGCACCTCGAAGATGAGGCTTGGGCCAGCGGTCGGCTCCACACCGAAGGAGAACACGGCCGGGAAAATCATCACGCCTGACAGGATGGCCACCATCGTGTCAAGTATTCCCACCGTTGCGGCATCCTTGACCAATGAGGTCTTGTCATCAAAGTAGGAACTGTAGGTCACCAAACATGAGATACCGATAGACAACGAGAGGAAGGCCTGTCCCAAGGCTTCGAGAACGCCTTTCCATGTGAGTTTGGAAAAGTCGGGAGAGAACAAGAAATCGAGTCCCTTGCTTGCACCAGGCAACAGCAATGAATTGACACAGAACACAATCAAGATAACGAACAGCAGAGGCATCATGATGCTTGCCACTCGCTCAATACCCTTCTCAATGCCACGGCTCATCACGATGAAATTAATCACCAAAAAGAGCATCGTCCACCCCACACAGCGCCATGGATTGGAAATAAGCCCATTGAACATTTCCGAATATTCGGCAGACGAATGTTCGCTCAAATTGCCCAAAGCCGCTTGGTACAGATACTCGATAATCCAGCCGCACACCACGCTGTAGAAGCCGATGACGACAAAACTGCCCAAGATGCAGACATAGGTGAACAGATAGTACTTCTTGCCAGGGGACAAAGTCCTCAAGGCAGCCTTCATGTTACTGTGGGTCGACCGACCGATGATGAACTCACTCAATATCACAGGAATTCCCATGATCAGGATGCAGACGATGTACACAAGGATGAAGGCACCTCCGCCATTCACGCCTGCCTCGTAAGGGAAACGCCAGATGTTTCCCAGACCCACCGCCGAGCCCACTGCCGCAGCAATGGCGCCCACGCGTGTAGCAAAAGCAGCTCGTTTACTCATAGTATCTCTCGGTTTATTAGAATTGTCGCAAAAGTAGGCAGAATTTGTGAAACGAGCAATTCATTCTACAGAATTCCTGACATATCATGTTCCAACAAGTCAAAACTGGGGAACGGGGTCCATGCGCCGTGGTTCAGGGCTCGGCTTCGACTTGGCAGGCTTTGACTTCGGTTTACGCTTCGCAACAGGAGCTTTGGTCCGTTTCTTGGAAGCAGATTGACGGTCACCCATGACAACAGTTGCCGTGTCGGTCTGTCGCTCGAAACTCTGCAGTTGTTCGGCAGGAATAACCACACTAGTACGACAAGAACGCACCAACGCAGTAATGGCCAACAATAAAGCGATAAGGACGAGCACAACGATACTGCCTCGCCTCTCCCGTCTTGTCATCTGCCAGAAATCCTTTGAGCTGCTCATTTGTCGCAAATTTACAAAAAAAGCGTCATCCCGAGTCACATTATTAATTAATTTACAAGAAGTATTACATTTTTTGACCTCAAAAAGGCTCTACAAAAACAAAAATCACTACTTTTGCAGTTTGAAAATAAAACAACAACATAACAACCACGCATGAAATCATTCATTCTGTCCATACCAAACGGAGTACTATCGATCATCATGATACTGATAGTCATATTCTTCACTTTCGTGAGAAATCCTCTTGGTGTCAAATCCTTAAATGTTTTCCCGCACGCTGAACAGGTGGGACACTTCATCCTGTATTTTGTCACGGCTTTAGTCATCATCTTGGACTATGCCAAATCGCGCCTGCCCCACCACAGTAAGATCAATCAAGAGATAGCCATTGCAGCCATGTCGGCTGTACTTGCCTTGGTCATGGAAATTGGCTTGATGTTCTACACAAGAGGTCATGATGACTTCCAGAGCGAAAATGTTTTTGCAGCCGCCCTTGGCGCCGCAATGGCCTTCCTGTTTTACCACTTCTGGCTATTGCACCCCTTCCGCCACTACCTGTACCACTCGATACAGCATCACTGGCGTTACCAGCACCGTCGCAAGAAGAAAAAATGACAACTCCTGGGGGCGCTTTGCTTACCAGACCAGATAGGGCAATCTTTTTGTAACACACAGAATCATTGCCTTTACTTGAATTATCCTCTCTAAAATCATCACCACTATGTTATTCTCGGACAAAATCAAACAGTTACGCATCGAGAGCGGCAAGAAGCAAAAGGATCTTGCCAAGGCTATCGGTGTGGATGTGCCTGCCTATAGCCGCTACGAGCACGGCGAGCGGCGACCCAAGCGCGAACAGGTACTTAGGCTTGCCCGTCTTTTTAAGACCGACCCTGACGAGTTGGTTGCGATGTGGCTGGCCGATGAAGCCTACTCACACATTGCCCATGACAAGATGGCAACCCGCGCCGCCTCTCTACTCAGCGGCATGCTCGATAGCGAAACCGCCGCTGAGGCACAATCTCCCGACATGACAGCAGCACCCCCCAAACCTGCCGGTCCGATAGTCAAACACGGCCTGGTTGCAAGCCTAGGCCGATCGGTCATGCCCCATTATGAGCAGGGCGATGCCGCCACAGTCATGCAGCGCATCGAGGACGAGAGTATCGACTGCATCGTGACCACACCACCCTACTGGCGCCGCCGCAGCCAGGGTACCGAAAGCATCACAGCGACATCCAAGGAGGATTTTGTGAACGAGTTGCTGCAGACCATGGCACAGGCCTGGCGCGTGCTTAAGCCTAAAGGCTCGCTATGGCTCAACATGGGTGACGACACCACCGACGGTTTTGTACAAGGAATTCCATGGCGCGTGGTGCTGCAGATGATGGACCGCCAGGGTTGGCGACTGGTTAACGAGGTGGTCTGGAACAAGACCACGACATCGCCCCAAGGCAGCCAAGACCACCTGCGCAAGGTGCACGAATTCATGTTCCACCTGGTCAAGGATGAAGATTTCTATTATAATGATGAAGAACTGCGCCGCACCTTCGCGCTGATCATGCGCAACGACGGCAAGAGCCATAGTAAACCCGCTAAGGGCAAAGAGCACCAATTGATGGTGCCCAGCGATGTGTGGACCATCGGTGTACAACGCTCGGGCATCGCCCATTACTGCGTGGCTCCCGACACGCTCTATCGCCTGCCACTTGTCGCCACATGCCCCCACGGTGGCATCGTGCTCGACCCCTACTGCGGAACCGGCACTTCCTGCAAGATTGCCTATGAGATGAACCTGCGCAGCATCGGCATCGACATCAACCCCGACTACATTAAGAAAGCCTCTGCCAGCACCGAGGCCAAGCCGCTGAGCCTGTTCTGACAACACGAGGAAATCAAAATTACTGGAATATCTTGACAATCCAGAGCACACAGAAGCTCTGGATTGCAGGATTTTGTGTATCTTTGCGGGCAAAATTACGAGCTTGGCATGATTTCTATTCAGGGACTTAAAGTTGAATTCGGCAGCCAAGTGCTGTTCGAGAACATCAGCTATGTCGTCAACAAGCGGGACAAAATCGCGCTTGTCGGCAAGAATGGCGCCGGCAAGACCACCATGCTCCGCATCATCACTGGTGAGCAATTGCCCACCAGCGGCACCGTTGCACGCCAAGCCGACATCACCATCGGCTATCTGCCGCAGCAAATGCAGATTCATGATACGCTCACCGTCAAGCAAGAAGCGGCGCGGGCCTTTGAGCACCTGCAGCAGATGGATGCCGCCATCGACCACATGAATCAAGAGCTGGCCGAGCGCACCGACTATGACAGCGAGGACTACCAAGAGCTCATTGAGCGTGTGGCGGAGAAGACCGAGCTGCGCACCCTGATGCAAAGCGAGAATATCGAAGCCGAAATTGAGAAGACCCTGACGGGTTTGGGCTTTGAGCGCAGCGACTTTAATCGACCCACAAGCGAGTTCAGCGGTGGATGGCGTATGCGCATCGAGCTGGCCAAGCTGCTGTTGCGCCGTCCCGATGTGTTGTTACTCGACGAGCCGACCAACCACTTGGACATTGAGTCCATCCAGTGGCTGGAAACCTTCCTGAAAAATCGCAACGGTGCCCTGCTGCTTGTCTCGCACGACCGCGCATTCATAGACAATGTGACCAATCGGACCATCGAAATATCCCTGGGCAAGATCTATGATTACAAAGTGAATTACAGCCAGTTCGTGGAATTGCGCAAGGAGCGTGTGGAGCAGCAAATGCGCGCCTATGATAACCAGCAGAAACTTATCCACGATACCGAGGATTTCATCGAGCGATTCCGTTACAAGGCGACCAAGGCGGTGCAGGTGCAAAGCCGCATCAAGATGCTCGAGAAACTGGAACGCATCGAGGTCGATGAGGTGGACCGCTCACGCATGCGGCTCAAGTTCCCGCCGGCACCCCGCAGCGGTGACTATCCAATCATTGCCGAGGACCTACGCAAGGACTATGGCAGCCTGAATGTGTTCCACGATGTGACTTTCACCATCAAGCGGGGCGAGAAAGTCGCCTTTGTCGGCAAAAACGGTGCAGGCAAATCCACGCTGGTCAAGTGCATCATGGGTGAAATTCCCTTTGACGGCAAACTGCAGATTGGTCACAATGTAAAAATCGGCTATTTCGCTCAAAATCAGGCGCAACTGCTTGACGAAACACTGACCGTTCACGATACTATCGACTATGTGGCCGTGGGCGATATCCGCACCCGCATCAATGATATCCTGGGTGCGTTCATGTTCGGTGGCAAGGCAGCCGACAAGAAAGTGAAGGTGCTGAGCGGTGGCGAGAAAAGCCGTTTGGCAATGATTAGGTTGCTTTTACAGCCCGTCAATCTGCTCATCCTCGACGAGCCCACCAACCATCTGGACATGCCCAGCAAGGATGTGCTCAAGGAAGCCATCCAAGCCTTTGACGGCACGGTCATCGTCGTGTCCCACGACCGTGACTTCCTCAACGGCATCGTCAACAAGGTCTATGAGTTTGGCGAACATCGTGTGCGCGAGCATTTGGGTGGCATATACGACTTCTTGCAGAAGAAGCAACTCGATTCCCTC
>JAFZSS010000013.1 GCA_017619255.1 Muribaculaceae bacterium | reverse complement strand
CGTCAATAGCAAAGTATCCGCTTGGGTCGTTGAGCGTCAGCGTGATGTTGCCAGTGATTTCCTGACCCTTCACCGTGAAGGTCGCAGTTTTGCTCTCCTCCACAAAGGCTTCCATATTCAGTTTCGTGGGGCTTACCTGAATGCCTGGGCCCTGGAGGGGCGGCTGGATGCCAACGACCATCTGCTGATAAACGCTGAAATTATAATAACTGTATCCGAAGGCATTCAATGCGAGCCAGTTGTTTCCATCACCACTCCAACCGAAGTTGATGTGGTACTTGTTGGTGCTTCCGTTATAACCGTCAACATTGAAGGCATGACCACCGTTACCGCTGTCATCAACAGCACAGAACACGACTGGACGCTCGGCAAACATTTCCTCCTGCAGCATGGCAGCCCACTCGGCATCGCTATAGAGCGTAGTGCCGCCACTATAAGCGCTGGTCTTCTTCACATAATGAGTAGTTTCCGGATCATAGCCAAAGAAAAGGAAAGCATCGCAGATGTTGCACACACTGTCGGCATCCACACCACTACCTCCAGCACTGCTGGTACCATAGGCCATGCGTTCGGCCTGACCGATATAGCGCATCAGTGTGGCCACCGCATTACCCTCAGCAGTGGTGTAGCTGCCCGAGTAGCTGTCTTTCATATTATCCCAGTCAAAGGTCACCGAGGGCAGCGCATCGACATGATAATTCTCGGAACCCCAATAGGAAGTATAAAGAGTGCAGTCATAGGCGGGAACCACAGGCGTCGGGTCAGTCGGGAATTTCCAGTAATAGAACACCATCGCTGCCGAGGTTGCGGGACAACCGGTCAAGCACTGGTAGCTTCCGAATTTGCACTGGTTCCAATACGGAGCCTCCTGATCCCAGTTAGCAGACAACAACGGTCCTACCGACTCGGCTCTCAGAGACGGGGTATTCTTCGGGCTCACTGCGGGATCGACTTTCAGGCCAGGATTCAACTGCAAAAACTCAATAGCATCCTTGAACTGATTAAGCATGTCCTGCAAGCCCAGGGGGATATTATTGATATCCAAGCAATAGTCACCATAGGCGAGGATGGTTTCGGCACGGTCATCACCGGCAACAATCACATAAGCGTCCTTGCTGGTGTAAATGTAATACACAGCCTGACCGCTCTTTACACTGCTCATCTCAGACTTTTTCAGTTCGAGATTGGTGTTTGACGGAGCGCGCATCATGAGCGCCCTGCTGCCTTGACTCAAGAAATTACTTGCCTGCTTAGCAGCAGTGGACGGATCCACCGGTGCAGCCGACATCGAGAATGCCGCTACAGCGACAGTCAACAGAAATAATAATTTTCTCATAAAGTGTTAATTAGTAAATAATTATATAATGATAATAATGGTCTATGCTGAATTTAAATGATTCACTTCTCACAAAGTGACGGCAAAATTAAACATAATGAAACAATAATTCAATCCTTTTCGCGAAAAAGATGTCACTTACACATCATTTTTCAACAGATTCCGTCAATTGTCCAACAGAGGGGTACAACAAAAAACCGCCATTTCAGGCGGTTGCAGATGTCAAATCGTTCATGACTTAGAGCCGGAAATTGAT
>JAFZSS010000117.1 GCA_017619255.1 Muribaculaceae bacterium | reverse complement strand
TTCGGCTTCAGCCAGATCATCGACCTGCTCGAGGCCAAGCAACACATGACAGTCATGGAAGTGGACCTGAATGCGCTGGCACATAACTTCAAGTTCTTCAAGTCACTCGTCAAGCCGAGCACAAAAACCGTGGGAATGGTCAAGGCCAGCGGCTATGGTGCGGGCAGTTACGAGATTGCCAAGACGCTGCAGGACTGCGGCTGCGACTACCTTGCCGTTGCCGTGCATGACGAGGGCGTGGACCTGCGCAAGGCAAGCATCACCATGCCCATCATCGTGCTCAACCCCAACGGTGTCAACTACAAAGCCATGTTCCAGTACAAGCTGGAGCCCGAGCTTTACAACCTGGACATGGGGCGGGACCTCATCAAGGAAGGGAAGAGATATGGCGTGCACGATTTCCCCGTGCACATCAAGATTGACAGCGGTATGCACCGCCTGGGGTTCACCCGTGAACAATTGCCCGAACTCATTGATCTGCTCAAGCGGCAAGATGTTATCAAGCCTGCCTCGGTATTCACCCACCTGAGCGTGGCCGACGAACCAGGACAGGACGAATACACCAAAGGGCAGTTCGACTACTTCGAGGAATGCAGCAATTTGCTCCAGCAATCCTTTGACCATCACATTATGCGCCATGCGCTCAACACCAGCGGTATTGTCCGCTTTCCTGAGAGACAGTACGATATGGTGCGCATCGGCATCGGCCTGTACGGCATTCGCACCCTGTTTGACGGTAGTGAGGACACCCTCAAACCTGTGTCGGCCCTGCGCTCCATCATCATCAGCATCAAGGAATGGCCCGCTGGAACGACTGTCGGCTATGGCCGTCGAGGCGTTTTGCAACGCGACAGCGTCATCGCCACGGTCACCATCGGCTATGCCGACGGCTTTGACCGGCATTTCGGTAACGGACATGTGAACATGTGGGTCAACGGCAAACTCTGCCCCACCATCGGCAATGTCTGCATGGATGCTGTGATGATTGATGTGACCGGTGTGCCCTGCAAGGTGGGCGACACGGTCGAAATCTTCGGTGAGCACATTCCCATCGAACAACTGAGCGAGGCTCGCGGCACCATCCCCTATGAGATTCTCACCAGCGTGGCACCCCGAGTGAAACGCGTTTATTACCGAGAATAATGACAATGAGAAAGATTCATTATATATGGATGTTGACGGCCTTGCTGATGTGCTGTGCAGGAATTGCCCGTGCACAAGACATCGAGGCTAACGGCATTTTCTACAATATCATCAGCGAGAGCCAAGTGGAGGTCGCGCCCGCCTACTTTGACGGGGCGAACCACTACGAGGGTTGCATCATTCTGCCCGAAAAGGTCTACTGCGACGGCGTGAACTATGATGTCGCAGCCATTGCACCCAGAGCGTTTTGGCGCTCGGCCGTGACCGAGGTGCAGATTCCCAACAGCGTCACCATGATCGGCGAAGCCGCCTTTGCCGATGCCGAGGATTTGACCGACATCACCTTGCCCTTAGGGTTAAGGGCCGTGAGCCGCTATATGTTGGCAGGCACGGCTATCAGTAACATCGTGCTGCCCGAGGGCGTGACCGATGTAGCCATGGGAGCCTTTGAGGATTGCTCCCGGCTGCGCACCATCTTCCTGCCCATGACGCTGCAACGCATTGGTGACAGGGCCTTCGGCTACTGCTCTAATTTGACCGAAATCTACAGCGATGCCGCTACCCCACCCCAATTGTCGGGAGACCCCTTTGAGGGTTGCGACAATGTCAGCGTGATGCTGCCCGACAGGGCTACGACCCTCCGTTATCAAGACAACGACACATGGGGCGATGAAGACATCTTCTCGTTGTGGATTGATGAGGGACTGGCTGTCTTACCCACTATGCAACAAGAACACCTGGGACAGAACTGGACCGCCCTCACCCTGGGAAACAGCCTGGCCTACAGGATTTACGGCCCTGACGGCTACCTAATAGCCGTGACCGCCGCCGACCGCTATTTTCTGCCCATCGGCGCCCAGAGCACTGACTACCTGGTCGTGCCCACCACGCTGATGTATGACGAGGAAGACCTGCAACTGGTGGCCACCGCCGAAACCGATGCCATCGAGGAAATCAAGGATGAACAGGAAGAGCCCAATCTGATCATCACGGGCCTGGACGGCACTATCTACATCGGCGGCGACACCCATGGGCTGTGGACCTTCATCTATGATGTCTATGGCAACCTGTGGTACGAGCGTCCCGCCGTGAACAACTGGATCAGCCTGCCCGGCCAACGCGTATATGTGGTGAAGGTGGGAAAAACGGTCCGCAAAGTATTCCTGAACTGATGGACAACAAAGATATCGACATCAAATACATGCGCATGGCGCTGGACGAAGCCCACAAGGCACTCGAGCGTGACGAGGTGCCCATCGGCGCCGTCATCGTGAGCAAGGGACGCGTCATCGGGCGTGGCCACAACCTGACCGAGGCGCTCACCGATGTCACCGCCCATGCCGAGATGCAGGCCATCACCGCCGCAGCCGCCACATTGGGCGGCAAATATCTGACCGACTGCACCTTGTATGTCACCGTGGAGCCTTGCCTGATGTGCGCCGGAGCCTTGGCATGGAGCCAAATCGCACGCATTGTCTATGGTGCTGCCGACGACAAGCGCGGCTACCACACCCAGTGCGCTTCACCGTTCCATCCCAAGACGACGGTGACAGCTGGCGTACTAGCCGATGAATGCGCTAAGCTGATGACCGACTTCTTTAAGAAAAAACGACCGCTTAAAACCAAGGAGAAATGAAGAATACTGTTTTGAAACCGACACTGCTGCTGGTCGCCATGATGCTTATGGCGTTCTCGGCTTGCGCCCATCCCACGCCCAAAGACAACGACAACGCAACGGCTTCGGTCAAAGAAATCTGCCCCGCCGACACCATCGAGGTGATGAGCCAAGCCATGGGCCGTACTATCAAGAATGTGGTCATCAGGCCCGAGTATTATATCACCAATAATCAGTATGCACGATACCCCGTGTTGTATCTGCTGCACGGCGCATACGGCTGTTACAGTGACTGGTCCAAGAAGGCTGACCTCCATCGTTTGGCCGACGAGTACAAGGTCATCATCGTGTGCCCTGACGGTCAGGACAGTTGGTATTTTGACTCGCCTGTGGACCCCAAGATGCAGTTCGAGACCTATGTGAGCAAGGAACTGGTGGAATACATCGACAGTCACTACCGCACGATACCTAACCGCTACATGCGTGCCATCACGGGCTTGAGCATGGGCGGCCACGGAGCGTTGTTCCTTGCCTTCAGGCACCCCGATGTGTTCTGGTCTTGCGGCAGCATGAGCGGCAATATGGACATCACCCTGTATCCCGATAAATGGCACATCAAAGACCGCTTGGGCGAACAATCAGAATTCCCCGAGCGCTGGCGTGAACACGCAGTGTGCAACCTCGTTGACCAAGTCAAAGCCTGCCCCCTGCAACCCGCCCAGAACATCCTTATCGACGAAGGCCTGGACGATATTTTCATCAAAAACAACATCGCCATGCACGATCAACTCGTCGAGAAGGGCATCGACCATGAATTCTTCTTGCGCCCCGGTCGCCACACATGGGACTATTGGGTAAACGCGCTGGACTACCATATGCTGTTCTTTGACAAGGCATTTGAACATGGTGCGGAACTCATGAGACAAGAGAACAAAGAGAGCAATCCTTAATGGCATATCGCTATGAAGACCTATATCAAACGACCAAAAATACTCATCATCTACACTGGCGGCACCATCGGCATGATTGAGAATCCCGAGACGCATGCCCTGCAGCCGTTTGACTTTGACCACTTGATCGACAATGTGCCCAAGGTCAAGAAACTGGACTACGAGATTGAGCATTTCCAGTTTGACCCACCCATCGACAGTTCCAACATGGATCCATCGCATTGGCGTGATATAGCATTGGCCATCGAGGAGCATTACGATTTCTATGATGGCTTCGTTGTGCTGCACGGCACCGACACGATGGCATTCACGGCATCGGCACTGAGTTTCATGCTCGAGAACCTGAGTAAGCCCGTCATCATCACCGGTTCGCAACTGCCCATTGGTGAGGTGCGCACCGATGGCGAGGAGAACCTCATCACTGCTCTCCAGGTCGCCGCCGCCATCGATGAGAAGGGCCGCCCGCGCGTTCAGGAGGTCGCCATCCTCTTCGAGAACTACCTGTGGCGCGGCAACCGTGCCACCAAGATGAGCGCCGATAACTTCAACGCTTTCAAGAGTTTCAACTATCCCGAACTGGCTGAAATCGGGCTGGACATTGAGTATAACACCCCCTACCTGCGCCAGATGCCTCCACGCCCGTTGAAAGTCTGCACCGACATGGACAGCAATGTCATGTTCCTCGAACTCAATCCGGGCATGAACGAGAAGACCCTCGACCACCTGTTGCACACACCCGGCATTAAGGGCATCGTGCTCAAGACCTATGGAGCAGGCAACAGCCCAAGCTATCCCTGGTTCATTAAACTCATCCGCGAAGCTGTGGACCGCGGCGTGGTCATTGTCAATGTGACCCAGTGTGTCAACGGCGGCGTGAACTGCACGCTCTATGAAACAGGCAACTCATTGTCGGCAGCCGGCGTTATCAGCGGCTATGACATCACCAGCGAAGCCGCCATCACCAAGCTGATGTTCCTCTTCGGCATGCAGTACTCGCCCAGCATGGTCAAGAAATACATGGCCAGCGACTTGTGCGGCGAAGTCACCATCCCGTAAAAAAGGCTCGGAGTCCTCAGAAAACTCCGAGAACTCCGAGTAAATCAATAAGACCCTGCTGATTAATAAGTCATGCGGGGCTCAAGCTCTTTGGCCTGATCAATCATCTTCTGGATTTCAACCTCGGCGGGCACACGGCCGCACAGGTGTTTCTCCTCGTTGACCTCAGCAACCTTGGCAGCAAGATTAGCAGCCACGCGGTGGCGCAGTTCCTTAACGGTGTCCACGCCGGAAGCCTCGAGCAATTCGGCGAATTGCGGGCCGATGCCGTTGATGCGGAACAGGTCAGCGTGGTTGGTCCACTTGAGAATCAGTTTCTCGCTGATACCGGTCTTCTCGGCCAATTCCTTACGGCCAGCAGGAGCAGCACAGCGGTTGAGCAAATCCTCAACGGTGTCGATACCCTCGGCTATCAGTTTGGGAGCATATACTTCTCCAATACCCTCAATGTCAATAATCTTGTAATTCATAATAGTTTGTATTTAGAGGTTATTCTTCAACTTCTTTTTTGCAGCAGTTGCAGTCGATGATCTTCCAGATGATTGCTGCCAGTGCGCCACCCACAAACGGACCAACGATGAAGATCCACAGGTTAGTCAGTGCAGTGCCACCTTGGAATACAGCGGGAGCAATCGAGCGAGCGGGATTAACCGAAGTTCCCGTGTAACGGATGCACACGAGGTGAACGAGCACCAGTGCGAGACCGATAGCAAGGCCAGCGAAGTTGTTGGTAGCGCCATTGGTCTTGGCAGTAGCGCCTAATACAACGAGTATAAACACACAGGTAAAGATGATCTCAGCCAACAGGCCTCCCAAAGTAGACACACCGGCTTGCAGATCATTGGCTCCTGTACCAGTAAAGTCTGCCACATTGGAAGTCAGCAAATAGAGCAAAGCCGATCCGATGAATGCACCGATAATCTGGAAAATGATGTACATGCCGCAATCCTTAGCACTCATACGGCCACTGAGGAACACGCCCAGGGTGATGGCGGGATTGATGTGGCATCCACTGATGCCGCCGATGGTATAGGCCATGGCAACAACAGCAAGACCAAATGCCAATGCAGTACCCACAACAGCAGGGATATTGGCAACAGGATCACAACCCAGGCTAACGGCGACACCACAGCCCATGAGAACCAAGACCATCGTGCCGACCATTTCAGCTAAATACTTTTTCATAGTTTTGTAATAATTTTTTGGGTTAAACAAGTTGATTTATAATCGTTAGAATAGTTTCGTTTGATTAGAGAATCTGCAAACATAACAATTTTTAATTGAATTCACAAGAAATTTCTGATAATTCTTAGTATATTTGCAAATTAAATATGTCTATAAACCTGATTTTGACAATTAATGCAACTATGAATATTTCTATTGTAGGAACAGGATATGTGGGTCTGGTGAGCGGTACATGTTTCGCCGACCTGGGCGTCAATGTGACATGTGTGGACCGTGACAGCCAAAAGATCAACCGTCTGGTCTATGGAGCAATACCCATTTATGAACCGGGACTGGACAACATGATCACCCGCAATGTCAATGATAAGCGACTCATCTTCTCGAGCGAATACAAGCAGGGATTCATCGACCAGGACTTCGTTTTCTGTGCCATCGACACCACTGCCGACGAGGACGGTTCCACAGACCTGGGTCCCATCTTGGACATCGCCAAGGACTTCGGCAACAACATCACCCAGTACAGCGTGTTTGTCATCAAATCGACCGATCCCGTAGGCACAGCCCAGCATGTGACGAAGATTATCGCCGAGACACTGGAGGCGAGAGGTGCCAACATCAAGTTTGATGTGGCCAGCAACCCCGACTTCCTTACCGAGGGCAACGGCATTAAGGATTTCATGAAACCCGACCGCATCGTCATCGGTACCGAAACCGCCAACGCGCGCCAGGCGATGGAGCACCTCTATCGCACCATCCTGATGCACAACAACCGCAATGTCATCTACACCGATACCCGCACCGCCGAGATGATCAAGTATGCCGCGACATCGATGCTCGCCACGCGTGTGAGCTTCATGAACGAAATTGCCAACCTGTGCGAAATCGTGGGTGCCGACATCAATATCGTGCGCCACGGAGTGGGTACCGACAGCCGTATCGGCCCCAAGTACATCTTCCCCGGGTGCGGCTATGGCGGCACGCTCTTCCCTCAGGACATCAACGACTTGATTAAAATCGGCAGCGAACATAATTTCAATATGGAAATCCTTCAGGCGGTGGAGAATGTCAACAACCGTCAGAAACGCATCCTGTTCAAGAAACTCTGCGATCATTTCAAGGGAGACCTGAAAGACAAGACCATCGCGTTGTGGGGACTCAGTTTCAAGCCCGAAACCGACGACATGACCGCCGCCCCCGCCATCGACACCATCAACCTGCTGATGGAAGCCGGATGCAATGTGCGTGTCTATGACCCCGTCGCCATGAATGCGACCAAGCGCCGCTGGAGCACTGTCTATTGCGGCTTGGACATGTATGATGCCGTCAAGGGCGCCGATGCCGTGCTGCTGCTCACCGAGTGGCGCCAGTTCCGCATTCCCGCCTGGGGCATGGTGAAAAGCCTGATGCGCACACCGCTAATAATTGACGGGCGCAATGTCTATGACGGTGATGAGCTTGAGGATATGGGCTTCATCTACCACTGCATAGGACGATAAATCAATCAAGGATTCTAAAGACACTATAATGACAAGAAAACCGCCTCTTCGGCGGTTTCTTGTTTTAGTATTGGTAATCAGTGTCAATGACCTGGAACTCGGTACGCCGGTTGATTTGGTCGGCGGCCTCCTGATCCTCCTTGCTCAGGGTTTTAATAAATTCCTCGGTCAATGTCGTGCCTTCCTCAAACTGCGGATATTTGTTGTGGATGCGCTTGGTCACCGTCTTGGGCCTGGACTCACCATAGCCTGCAGGCTTCAGGCGCTCACGCGGAATGCCGTTGGCTATGAGATAGTCCACGACACTTTGGGCACGCCGTTGTGACAGCCCTTGATTATATTTCTCACTGCCCACGCGATCGGTGTGGGATGCCATCTCGATGACGATGTTGGGATGATCCTTCAAGAGCATCACCATGCTGTCGAGCGCGAGTTTGGACTCATCGCGCAGGACAGCCTTGTCAAAGTCATAGAAGATGTTCTCGACCACCTGTGCTTTGAACATGGCAGCAAGGACGAAATCCACATTATATTCCGCATCCTCTTCGGTAGTGTCACTCTCAAATTCCTGACGGGCATTGAAATAGCCATCGGCGCCAGCCAACATCGCATACTTCACTCCACGCTGCAAGTCAAAACGGAAAGAGCCGTCGGGCTTGGAAGCGGTTTTCTGGTTACTGCCGTCATCACCCACGATGCGGATGACCGCATTAGGCACGGGTTCGTCGTCCTTGTCCACCACATAACCCGATATCCAGATTTGCAAATCGGGCTTAATGAATGTGAAGATGTGGTCATAGCCGCGGGCGTCACCACGGTTACTGGAGAAATAACCGCTCTCACCGTCGCCGAAAGTGATGCCGAAGTCATCAGCCGATGAGTTCATCGGCACACCCATGTTAGCGATCGTCCAACGGTCCAGCGAGAACTTGTCACCCTCCTCGCGCGGTTGCAATGTTGCCACAAACAAGTCCAAACCGCCCATACCGGGATGACCGTCGCTGGCGAAATATAGCAAACTGTCGGTACGCACATTGGGAAAACGCTCGTTACCCTTAGTGTTGATCTGCGGGCCCAGGTTTTCGAGCGTGCCGTGCTTGTCCTTGATGTTGATGCGCCAGATGTCGATGCCACCCTGTCCACCCGGCATGTCGCTGGCGAAATACAGCCATTGACCGTCGGGACTGACAAAGGGATCGGTATAGTTGCTCAATGTGTCGGCAGTGATTTCAAACTTCTGCGGAGCACCCCACTGGGCTTCGCTGCGGGAACTGGTGTAAATTTCCACAGCCGTGGGCCAATCCTGACGGACGGCACGGGCCAGGTACATCGTCGAGCCGTCGGGCGAGAAAGCGGCAGCGCCCTCGTCATGCTCGGTATTCAGGCCGCCGCCAACGACCTCGGGACGCGACCACACTCCCTTCTCGTCTTTCTTGGAGAAGTAGATGTCACCTTTCTTGGTACCTGTAATCTCGCTGCGCAATTCTCCTGTGGATTTCTCATTGGTCGAGGTCATATAGACATACTCGTGATTCTTGTCAAGAAACATCGGGCAGTAATCGGCACGACGCGAATTCAGTACCTTATCCTGCTTAACGATATATCTCGAGCCCTCTTCTTTCCACTGGGGAGCAAGCTCACAGCCTCGTCGGCCTACTTGGGCCTCCCAATCATCGGGAAACATGGCCAAATAGGCATCATAATTCTTAATGGCAGCGTTATACTGACCCTCGCGCTGCTGGGCCTGAGCCAGGCGCAACAGTGTCGTCGAGTCCTCATACTCATATCGGAGGGCGTTCTGGAAGGCCGCCGCCGCACGGTTGCCCTGGTTGAGCTTCAAGTGGCACATACCCAATTGGAAGGCCAATTCACCCCTTAACCAAGCATCCTCCTTGCGGTTATAGCGATTATACAGCTTGCGGTAGATTGTCGCGGCGTCATAGTACTCGCCACGATCATAGGCCTCATCGGCAAGGCGCAGCTGCGGACCCTTGCAGGAGGTCAGCGACAGCACTACCGAGGCCAACATCAAGCCCACTGTGATATATAAAACCTTTTTCATGAAAAATGCGCGGCAATTGCTTTATCCATTAAAACGATAAAGCAGCCTCTTTTATTGTCTATAGGCGCTAAAACCTAAAGCCTATTCATAACTGCGCGTGATGGTCATCTGTGGCCTGCCGTCAAGGGCTATAGCCACACGGGTATAGCGGCCATGGGTGTCGATATCATAGTCAAAGGTGCGCGTGTGCACCACATCGGTCCCTTTCAGCTCCTCGATGGAGATGAGGAACTTCTTGCCTGTTGCCGTATCAAAGTCGTAGTGGTATCGGAAGACCTTGCCACCGGTCTCTTCACGCACGACATAACCACCCTGATAGAGCAGCGTGCGCTTTTCGCCCTTGGCTGGGGTGATGACACGCTTGGCGAGGTGGCCCTGCTCGTTATAAAAGTAATCCTGACGGCTGCCATTGTCGCCCTTGATAGACTCCCGACGACCGTGATCGCCATAAATCGGCGCATAATTGATGGTGCGGTTCTTGCTCTTGCTTTGCTTGATGGTGAAGCCCAACACCTCATCATAAGTATATGTGTAATTCACCTCGGTCTTGGTGCCCTTGCTGCCCTGGATGACAGAGCGGGTGAGCAGTCCTTGCTCATTGAAGATGAACACATTGTCACGCTTGGAGCCATCGGCCATGATGACTTGCTCGTCAACGCGCCCCGTGCAACCGTTGAAACCCACATCCAGATGCTCGATGCGGTAACTGTGGGTAGGATTGTTCACCAGGTTGCCATAGAACAGTTTAACGCCCGCGTCAACAGGACGCATGGTGTCGATATAAGCGGCCAGTTCCTCGAGGGAAACCTGCTCGTTACAATAGTCACTGCGTTGGGGCATCGTTCCCGTTTCCTGGGCATTCATCGTCCCTATCATCAACATGGCCATGAAGGCCATCATATAAAATCTTGTTCGCATGTCTTCACACTGTTTAAAGTTAGGCCCTCAAAATTAAACAAAAAGTTCCAACTCACAAAAAAATCCCACATTTAGCGGTGATAATGGCAACAAGTTGATGATTTTTACCTATCTTCGCAGTTTGTTAACCGACTAAAACAACCTAATTATAAACAACATCTTATTTATGAAAGACGAAGAAATCATTGTTCAACAACAGCAAGACGACATGTCGTTGCCCGAGAACGCCGCGCGCGAGCTCAAGCCCGGGGAGAAGTATGTCCCCATCTTGAAGCCCGACAAGACGTATCCCGAGATCACGACCTACTCAGTCTCGCTGGGTCTGATTATGGCGGTCATCTTCAGTGCCGCGACAGCCTACCTGGGCCTCAAGTTGGGCCAGGTGTTTGAGGCTGCCATCCCCATTGCCATCATTGCCGCAGGCATTGGCGCCGCGACCAAACGCAAGAATTCGCTCGGCGAGAATGTCATCATTCAGTCGATTGGTGCCGCATCGGGCATCATCGTGGCCGGTGCCATCTTTACCTTGCCGGCATTGTACATCCTGCAGGCCAAGTATCCCGAGATCACGGTGAACTTCCTTGAGATCTTCCTCAGTTCGTTGCTGGGTGGCTGCTTGGGCATCCTGTTCTTCATCCCCTTCCGCAAGTACTTCGTTAGCGACATGCACGGCAAGTTCCCGTTCCCCGAGGCCACCGCGACCACCCAGGTGCTCGTCAGCGGTCAACAGGGCGGCAACCAGGTGCTCCACCTGCTCATCGCCGGTATCGTGGGTGGTCTGTACGACTTCCTGTTATCGACTTTCCACTGGTGGAAGGAAGTACTTACCACGGCTGCTATTCCTGCGCTGCAAGGCTTCACCGACAATGTGAAGATGATCTTCAAGGTCAATACCAGCGCCGCCGCTCTGGGTATGGGCTATATCATTGGCCTGCCCTACGCATTCATTATCTTTGCGGGTAGTGCCTTCATCTGGTGGGTAATCGTGCCTCTCATGGGTTCGATGAATCCCGAGTTGGCCACTGCATCGCCCGAAGACATCTTCACCGGCGGCGCCAAGTTCATCGGTATCGGCGGTATCGCCATGAGCGGTATCATCGGCATCGTCAAGTCATGGGGCGTTATCAAGAGCGCAGCAGGACTGGCTGGACAGGCATTCAAGAGCCAAGACCAGAATGAGAACCAGAAGGTTGAGCGCCACCAGCGTGACATCTCCATGAAGGTGCTTGTGTTTGCCCTGGCGGCAGCCCTGTTGGTTACCTTCATCTTCTTCTATATTGGCGTTATCCACAACTTGTTGCAGGCCATTGTGGCTTTCTTCGTTGTGCTGATTATCGCCTTCCTGTTCACCACAGTGGCGGCTAATGCCATCGCCATCGTGGGCAGTAATCCCGTGTCGGGCATGACCCTGATGACCCTCATCGTTGCCAGTGTCATCTTTGTTTCCATCGGCCTCAAGGGTTGGCAGGGTATCGTGGCCGCCATGGTCATCGGTGGTGTTGTCTGCACCGCCCTCTCAATGGCCGGCGGCATGGTTACCGATATGAAGATCGGTTACTGGATCGGCACCACGCCCGCCAAACAGCAGACCTGGAAATTTGTCGGCACCCTCGTGTCGGCAGCAACCGTTGGCGGCGTGATGATGATTTTGAACAAGGCCTACGGCTTCACAGATCCCAACGTCATGGCTGCGCCTCAGGCTAACGCCATGGCCGCCGTCATCGACCCGTTGATGATGGGTGGCGACACCCCCTGGCTGCTTTATGGCGTGGGAGCTGTTCTCGCACTGTTGCTCAACTGGCTCAAGGTGCCTGCACTGCCCTTCTCGCTGGGTATGTTCATCCCCTTCCAGTTGAATGCGCCGTTGCTCATCGGTGCCATCGTCAGCTGGTTCGTCGGCAGCCGCAGCAAGGATGAAGAAGTCAACAAGGCTCGCA
>JAFZSS010000116.1 GCA_017619255.1 Muribaculaceae bacterium | reverse complement strand
CCGCCTGCCGAGTCGCCCATGATGATGAGACGCCCTGCGGAGTACTGCTGAATCAACTGCTGATAGAGTTGCATCATCAGTGGATGGGCATCGCGCGCGGTATAACGGTAAAGCAGCGGATAGTTGGGTGTCACGATGCCACAGCCAGTCGCCGTCGCCCACTCGGCCATCGCCTTAAAATGCAGCGGGCTGAAGTTGTGAAGGTAGGCACCACCATGGATGTACAGCACGATGGGCTTGGTGTCGTCCTGGGCTTCCATATGGAACACCTGCATGCCACCGACGCGGTATTCACGCATCTCGCGAGGGAATTCAATATCACTCGGGATTTCCACAGTACTTTGGTCTGTTGTGTCGCCCTTGGCCTTCTCATAGTCTTCCATGGTTGACATGGGGAGTGAATGACTGACGATGATGGCCTGCGGTGAGCGTCCGTCAATCAGCAAGATGATTCCACCGATGACGATGATGGCGACGATGATTCCCACTAATGTCCAGAGAATATTCTTTATCTTCTTTTTCATAATGTCCTTAAAATCAATTAGTAAAAGTATGATGAGACCCCAAAGGTATCACATTTTATACAAATTCAGGTATTTTGTTTGAAAGATTTTCAAGATTTATCCATTAACTATTCAAAATCATAGGCTTGGAGATGCTTATTTATCTCATCATTCAAATCAGTCGGCAGGTAATGAAAAGAGTAAAAAGGTGACGGCTATATCGGTCCTAAGATGATTCACGCATTGTCGTGGTCATGTGAGCCATACCCTGTCATCGGTTCTGCAGCGATAGGCAGGTCTTCGCCTGCGGCGGGAGTAGGGTAGGGCTTGGCTGTGGGAGTGGCATGTTGCAGTACGATGCGGCTCAATGCCAGATCCAGTTCACGCAGCGTCTTAGGGCGGCGGCGCGGTGTGAGTTGACATTCCCAGACGACGATGACATTCCAGCCCGCGGCTTGCAGTAAAGCCTGGTTGTGGGCGTCACGCTCTCGGTTGCGGTCAATCTTGTCTTTCCAGAATTGCGCGTTGGTGGACGGGCGCCGCTTGTTGTTCCCGCACTTGTGGCCGTGCCAGAAACAGCCATTGACAAAAATCACCGTCTTCCATTTGCGCATGACGATGTCGGGCCGCCCAGGCAGCGCCTTGACATAGAGCCTGTAGCGGAATCCCTGGTGCCACAGCCAACGCCGCACCACCAATTCAGGCTTGGTGTCGCGACCCCTGATTCGGCTCATGCAGCGATGACGCTGCTCCGGTGTCATCTTGTCGGCCATGTTTCTGCAAAGGTAATACATTCGTGCCGTCTTCAAAAAAAAATATTGACTCATGTGGTGAAGTGGAGAAAAAGTTGTATCTTTACACTCCGAAAAAACAAAGAAAAACATGAAATTCAGCGAGGTTTTAGGTAATGAGCAAGCGATAGAGCAGATCAGGCGCATGATTGACGCCGACCGTC
This sequence comes from Muribaculaceae bacterium, assembly GCA_017619255.1. Taxonomy (GTDB): domain Bacteria; phylum Bacteroidota; class Bacteroidia; order Bacteroidales; family Muribaculaceae; genus Sodaliphilus. Next base: position 5,917 of record JAFZSS010000116.1, on the reverse strand, counting down.
TGCCGCACGCCTTGTTGCTTTATGGAGAGCCGGGAGTGCCCAAATTGGGCCTGGCAATGGCGGCAGCACAGTATCTGCACTGCAAGAACCATGTTGATGGCGACTCGTGCGGCGTGTGCCCGATGTGTCGTCAGCACCAGTCGTTCAATCAGGTGGATACGCATTACTCCTATCCCTTCACTAACCGTAAGGGCGACAGCAACAGTCCCTGTGACGCTAACGACTACATCGACGAGTGGCGCGAATTTGTCACCAAGCATCCCGTCGAGGACTATCAGGCATGGTTGAGCCTGTTGAAAAACGATAACGCACAGCCTCAAATCTTTGTCCGCGAGGCCGACAGCATCATGCGCAAGATGACGCTGAGCGCCTACACCGCCAAGTATAAAGTCCTCATCATGTGGCTGCCCGAGAAATTGAAAGACGAAGCCGCCAATAAGTTGCTCAAACTCATCGAGGAACCCTATGACGACTGCAAGTTCATCCTCGTCAGCGACAACGAGAAGGGGATTCTGGGCACCATCCTGTCGCGCTGCCAGCGCATCGAGTTGCGCAAGCCGTCGACACCGCTCATCGCACAGTACCTGAGCGACCGCTATGGCATGGACATGCAGGACGCATTGGCGCTTGCCGCCCCCGCCGACGGTAATGTCACGATGGCTGAGCGCCTGGTCGAGACGGGCAGCGAATTCCATGAGTTCCGTGAGCGTTTCATCGAGCTGATGCGCCTGTCCTACCAGCATGACCTGGCGAAACTCAAGAGTTGGAGCGAGGTTGTCGCCGAAATGAAACGCGAGAAGGCACGCCGCTTCCTCGCCTATGCCGTGCGACAGGTGCGCGAGAATTTCATCTATAACCTTCACAACCCCGCGCTCAACTACCTCACGCGTGAGGAAGAGGCCTTCTCGACGCGCTTCTCGCCGTTCATCAACGAGCGTAATGTTGAGGACATCGTCAGTGAGCTGGACCGTGCCAGTGCCGACATCGCCGGGAACGCTAACGGAAAGCTCATCCTGTTCGACCTCTCCATCCGCCTGTCTATCCTCATCCGCAAATAAATCAACACCTAACTTCTCACACATCACTCAATAGAATGACACCTTTTTTGTTGCAAGTGGCGCGTCACTATATCGGGGCCCCAAATCTTGAGGATTATTGTTTTGTCTTTCCCAACCGCCGCAGTGGCCAGTTCTTTGCCGATTATATGCAGAAAGAATTTGCCGCCACTAGCGGTAAGTGTCCTCGTCTCATGCCCTCGGTGATTTCGATCAACGAGCTGGTCACGCGATTGACCGACAGTGTTGTCGCAACCGACATTGAGATGATATTTGCCCTTTATGAGGCCTATTGTCAGGCGATGGGAGACCGGGCTCAAGACTTTGACAAGTTCATCTATTGGGCGCAGCTCATCATCGGTGACTTCAATGACATTGACCGCTCTCTTGCTGATGCCCATGCGATTTACAGCAACCTTGATGACCTGCACAGCCTGAGCAGCAACTATCTCACCGCCGATGTAAAAGAAAAGGTGGAGCAAATCTTCGGCGAGAGCTTGTTTACCGCATTTTTTGATACCTCCAGCGAGGCAAGTTTATGGCAGAAACGCCTCGAGCGAAAACAGGAAAAGGGCCAAGGCGGTGCCGTTCCTGCTCCTGATAAAGAGGTCGTCAAACAGGAATTCGTTAGTCTGTGGAACGCGCTGGGACACATCTATGACTTGTTCCATCAGGCTTTGGACGACAAGGGAGTGATTTCGCCGGGACGCCAACTGAGAGCGGCGGTCGAAAAACCTTCGGCTCCGCTGCCATATGACAGGCTTGTGTTTGTCGGTTTCGGTGTCCTCTCGGCTGCCGAAGTCAGATTGTTTGACCACTTCAAGCAACAGGGCAATGCTGATTTCTGGTGGGACAATGCCGGAATATCTGCTTTGCTTGCTAAGGCTCCCCATGACCCTGGCGCGTTACTCATTGACAGTTACTGCAGGCGCTTTGATGCAAAGGCCGTGGAACAGGTCAAGGGACACGAGCCGCAACTGCGAGTGATGGCCGTGCCGTCAAATGTGGGCCAAGCCAAGCAAGCCGTTGACGAGCTGATTCACATGAAAGCGCTGGGCGGCAAATCGATGTTAGGCATTGAGACCGCCATTGTACTGCCCGACGAGGGCCTGTTGGTGCCATTGCTACACTCGATCCACGGTGTGGAGCGCCTCAATGTGACATTGGGCTATCCCTTGCGCAGCTCGGGCATCGTGTCACTCATGCACATCGTGGCGCGCATGCACTATCAGGCGAGCCCGGAGCAAGGCGTGTGGACCTATTACCGTGAGGATGTCAAAGATATTTTGTCTCATCCCCTCATCAAGACCTATTTCACTGGCGAAGCCTTGGCGATGAGTGTGGAATTGTCGAGGACGAATCGTTTCAGGGTACCTGCCCGAGACTTGGCACAGTTGTCGTTCCATGACCTGTTCACACCGGCGATGGATAGTAACCAGGCCGGTGATTTGAAGAGCCAGCAAGCCGATTATCTTGATCAACTGATGGCATTTTGCAACTTGTTGATGGAGAAGATGACATCGGTCGCTGATGAGGAGAATGATGAGAAAGACGGCGTGGTGCTGCCCTTGCAGCAGGCTTTTCTTGTCATGTACATCAATATTCTGAACCAACTCAAGGGCTCGCTGACGCAGAATGGGAGACCCATGTCGCGCAGCACGGTGTTTTACCTGATTGATCGTCTGGCTTCATCGGCCATGGTGCCCTTTACCGGCGAACCGTTACAGGGACTGCAGATTATGGGTTTGCTGGAAACGCGAAGCCTGGACTTTGAGAATGTGGTGGTATTGTCGATGAACGAGCGTGTGTTCCCGCGCCGTCACGGCATCAATTCGTTTATCCCCAACTACATGCGCCGTGCCCATGGCATGTCCACCGTCGAGCAGCAGGAAGCCATCGTGTCCTTCAATTTCTATCGCTTGCTCAACCGTGCCCGCTATGTGACATTGGTTTATGACTCCAGTTCATTGGATGGCAGTGCCAATGAGCCTTCGCGATATATCACGCAGCTCGAGAAGGTCTATGGCGTCAATCTGGAGCGCATCGAGATGAATGCTGCCGTCATGACATCTTCGCCTATCGACATCGAGGTCCCAAATCCTGGTAAGGATGCTCTCACGGCTATGTATCTGCAGCATCGTGAGTGGGCTGATAAATGGTTCTTGTCGGCCAGTGCCATCAATACCTATATCTCTTGCCCCTTGTCGTTTTATCTGCATTATGCCCAAGGCCTGAACAATGACAACGCATTGAGTGATTTCATGGATTACGGGACATTCGGCACCATCATTCATGATGTTCTCAAAACATGTTATGCCGTTAAGCCCGAGGAGAAACACGGGCATACTGTCACGAGTGATGAAATCAAATACTTCATTCAAAAGCGTCTCGAGCCCACGGTGGTTTATTATATCAAGAAGCACTATCTGCATGTGCCGGAGGCGCAACTGAAGACTGACGACAGCAAGCTCACGGGCGAGCCCTTTATGCTGCTTGACACCATCAAAAGCTATGTGAACTTTGTGCTCGCTTATGACCTGGAACTCATTGGCGAGGACAACAAGAACGCCTTTACTATTCTCGAGTGTGAGAAACGACATGACATGGTGGACATGGAGATTGGTGGTGCACATCTCAATTTCACTTATATGCCTGACCGTATCGACCGCTTGGCCGATGGCACGGTGCGAATCGTTGACTACAAGACCGGCGGGGACTTGACGACTTTCTCCAAGATGAACGACCTGTTTGATCCACACAAGGACCATGACAACAAAAACCCGCGGCGCAAGGCTATCCTGCAGCTCTTCCTGTACTGCTATGCATACTTGAAAGAGCATCCTGTGGACAAGGTACAGCCTGTCATCTACAAAATCACATCGATGAAAAGCAGTGGAGTGAAGTATAATAAAAAGCAGTTTGAGTTTTCAATGAACAATGAAGTGGCTCAGCAGTTCATCGGGGAGATAGGAGCCACGATCAAAGCCATATTCAGTGACAGCTTCTTGCAGGCTGCCGAGGATTCCCGGCATTGCAATTACTGCCGGTTCATCGACTTCTGCCGCCGTTCTGTCAAGGAATCGTATTATTAAGACACAAAAAAGAGGCTGCTGCAACAGTCTCTTTTTATTGCTCTGATAATCAGCATTTTATTTGCCACTTTCTTTCTTGCGTTGTTGGCGGGCAATTTCCGCATTCAGGCGGTCCTCGTCCTCTTGAGTCCACAGCGGATTCTCTTCCTCGCCCCAGTCAAAATCATCGTCAAGTGCCGGTGCGTTGTCGCTTACACCCGCAGGCTCATCGAAACCGAAAAAGGCTTCATCGGTGAACTCCTGCAACTCGCGTCCTTCCTTCTTGGTGGGACGGCCCAGACCGCGCTGGCGGTTGACAAAACCATCGATTTTCACCATCTCGAGCAGACGCAGCTGGTCGGCGCTGGTGACATTTTTCAAGTACTGAGGCACCAGTTTAGCCCCCACGCGATTGTTCAGTAACCCGATGACCTCAAAGGAGTAGGTCACGGGCGGCTTGCGCACATCGATGCGGTCACCCACCTTGATGCCGTGGGACGGCTTGACTGTCATGCCGCCGATTGTCACGCGACCCAGCTTACATGCCGTGGTGGCGATGGTGCGCGTCTTGAACACGCGTGTGGCCCAAAGCCACTTGTCGATTCTCACTTCTTTCATGCCTTTGGATGATAGGCTTTAGCAATTAACAACTGAAGGACTAGGGACGAGAAACTACTTGTTATTGTAGTTGTTCATCGCAAATGTGACCCCCGACAGGCAGAAGGCTTTGATGGCATCGATGGCGACCTTGGCGCGCTCGGGAAGAACAGCAAGTTCCTCGGGGGTGGGGTAGCCCAGCACATAATCGACCTGGGCCCCCGGCGGGAAGTCGTTGCCGATGCCGAAACGCAGCCGTGCCCATTGCTGGCTGCCCAACATCTCGGTAATGCTCTTCAGGCCGTTGTGACCGCCATCGGCACCCTTAGGACGGATGCGTACCTGTCCAAAGGGCAGTGCGATATCGTCAACAATGACCAACAGGTGGTCAAGGTCGATTTTCTCCTTGATCATCCAGTAGCGCACTGCCTCACCGCTCAAGTTCATGTAAGTAGACGGCTTCAATAGCACGAGTTGCTGGTTCTTTAGGCGCATCTCGGCCACAGCACCATAGCGTTGCGTGCTATAAACAATATTGGATGCCTCGGCGAGTGCATCCAATATTGTGAATCCTATGTTGTGGCGGGTCCCCTGGTATTCGGCACCAATGTTTCCCAAGCCAACAATGAGATACTTCATAGGTCTTTGGTTTGTGTGACAATGGCTCGGCCATCGTCAGCATCAAAATTACTCGGCAGCAGGTGCTTCGCCTTCGGCAGCAGCCTCTTCGCCTTCTTCGCCTTCGGTGGTAGCGTTGGCGGCAGCACGGGTAGTGCGTACACCAGCGATTACCAGATCCTTGGCGTTAACCAGCTCGTAGTTGTCGAATTGGCAGTCGCGAACCTTGATGGTCTTGCCAATCTCCAGCTCGTCAACATTGAGGATGATGGTCTCGGGAATGTCCTTGTACAAGCCTTTAACCTTCACTTTCTTCATGCTCAGGTAGAGCTTACCACCGGCTTTAACACCGACAGCGTGACCCCCGAGGTGCACGGGAATCTCTACAACGACGGGCTTGTCCTCTTGTACCTCAAGCAGGTCCATGTGGAGAACAGCGTCGCTGACGGGGTGGAACTGAAGGTCCTTCAGGACAGCCTTGCGGGTCTGGCCGTCATAGGTCAAGTCAATCACATACACATCAGTGCTGTAGATGAGCTTGCGCACATCGGCAAAATTCACTACCAGGTCGGTGGT
>JAFZSS010000115.1 GCA_017619255.1 Muribaculaceae bacterium | reverse complement strand
GGTTGACAAAGGCGATCCATGCCACGCCACCCACCTCGTTGGGGAGCCAGCTGCGCAGCTGGATGACGGTGCTGTAGGAGCACCAGGGGACGCTGACGGTGCGTGTCCACTTCATCGCCGAGTCGCCCATGGCGTAGTACATGGCAAGCTGCTCGCTGGTGATCCAGGGGTTGGCGACAGGCGAGACGATGCTGTCCGGCTCGTTCTCGACGAGGTTGCCGTCCTTATCCTTGCGCTTGGGGTTTGGGATCTTGTGGTGGGCGCTCAAGTCGAGGTCGGTGCCCTCGTAGTAACTGCCCAGCAGACGCGACACATCCTCGACGCTGACGGGTTTGTCGGGCTTGACGCTGACGGGCAGGTCGCTGATGGCATTGGTGAGACCCAGCGACGGCGCGAGTTGCTGCATGATGTAGAGTTCGCGTATGCTGTAGTTTTTCTCTTCCTTGAGGTAGTTGCCCCCACTGTAGGCTTTCCAGAAGCAGAAAGGCTCCTTGCCGTCCCAAAGTTTGAGTTTGCGGGCCACATCAAAGACATTGTCCGACGCCATGTAGTGGTCGGGGTCGTTGAGGTCGAGGGTGCCGATGCGGGATATGTTTGCCGAGACGGCAATCTCGTCATCGGGGATGCGCACGGCCGCCCACACGGCGCCCACACGCTTGGGACCCTCGCCGAAGATCTCAAAAATCCACACTTCGTCCTTGTCGGCGATGGTGAGGCACTCGCCGCTGTCGCCGTAGCCGTACTGCTTGGCCAGTTCGCCCATGAGGCGTATGGCCTCGCGGGCGGAGGAGCAGCGCTCGAGGGCGATGCGCGAGAGTTCCTCGATCATGAAGAGGCCCTTATCGTTGCGCAGGGTGTCGCGTCCCGAGATGGTGGTCTCGCCCATCGCCAGCTGCTTCTCATTGAGACAGGGATAGGCGGTGTCGAGGTAGCGGAAAGTGTGGCGCACCTGCGGGATGACGCCCAGGCGTGGCATTCCCGTGCTGTCGACAGCCGACATGGTGTGGAAACGGTTCTTGTAGACGGCTGTGACGGTGTCGCGCTCGTAGTCGCGTGCGGGGACGATGGCCATCCAGGTGCGGTAACGGGCGTCACAGGTGTGAGAGGTGATGACCGAGCCGTCGGCGCTGGCCTTCTTGCCCACCATGATGCTGGTGCAAGACTCGGTCATGCGCTCGGCATCCTGGGCGTTGGTTGTCAAAGCCACAAGCATGGTGGCAAGGATAATGATTCTTTTCATATCATCGGGTTTATTTTAATGTTATCTCCAGAATATAGTCCACGCCTGTGGGGACGGCGGGAAGATTGACGGTGATGCCGCTGCCCGTGGCGGTGTAGCGCAGGCGGGTCTTATCGCTGAAGAGGCGCACCTGCTTGACGCGCTTGGTGCTCAAGGGCAGGTAGAGCGCATCGTCCGCCAGGTTGAGGATGTGGACAAAGAGCGTGTCGCCGCGCTGGGTGGTCACGCCCCAGTCGTGAGGCGGGATGAGTCCGCCACGGGTGCCGTAGATGGTTTCTCCGTTGGCGCGCATCCACTCGCCCAGGGCATGCAGGCGCTCGACAGCCTCGTCGGGGAGGCAGCCGTCGGGGCGCGGCCCCACATTGATGAGCAGGTTGCCGTTGCGTCCGGCAGCGCGCACGAGGGTGCGGATGATCTCGTCACTGCTCTTGTAGTTCTTGTCGGTGATGCGGTAGCCCCAGGTGCGGTTCATCGTCATGCAGGTCTCGAGTGGCAGCTGGCTGATGCCGTTCTCGCCAGAGTAGCCGGCCGTGTTCTCGCCCGGCACATCCTGTTCAAAGATCTGGATGTCCTCGCCCGAGAAGGGCACCTCGTGATGGTTGTTGCCGATGAGGCATGAAGGCTGCAGACGATGGATGAGGGCATACTGCTCGTCGAGTTGCCAGTCAAAGGGCACCGTGTCGGCATCATGCTCCCACTTGCCGTCGAACCAGATGGCGCCAATCGGGCCGTAGTTGGTCAGCAACTCGGTCAACTGGTCGTTCATGAACTTGTAGTATTGGGGCCAGTTGGTTGTGGCAGGGTCGTGCGGCAAATCCTTCTGGTGGCGACTCAAAGGATAGTCCAGACGGTG
>JAFZSS010000114.1 GCA_017619255.1 Muribaculaceae bacterium | reverse complement strand
GCGAGGACGGCTCCATCAAGTACACCGAAACCGTGATTTGGAAAATGGACATCGCGGACGATGAACCTGTTTGGCAAGAACGCTATTGTGCCACCCTTGACGCCCAAGGATGGCCCACCGAGATTACACGTCACATCGTCATGATGGGACTCACCCAAGATGTCCACTGGCAATTGATACAGTAATTTTGTGATATGAGAATCTAAACACCCTCTCAATATGGTTAACGAACTTCACTACAAAATAATACTGCTGGCGTTGTTGATAGCAATGACGGCCTTGACTGGCTTAGCACAGGATATCAATAAACCGGAGGTGGTGACAGGTGTGGTGCTTGCCGATGAGGAGCCTGTCATTGGTGCCACAGTGAGATTGAAGGGCACAGACATTGGTGCGGCCACCGACTATGATGGCCGATTCAGCCTCAAGGCACCAGTTGGAAGCACACTGGAGATACAATATATCGGGATGGATACCGTCGAGGTTAAGGTCGACAGTAAGCCGCTTGTAATCCGTATGGTGCCTCCAAAGTTCTGGTGCGCATGGGTATGTAACTTTGGCTATTGCGGTACGGTCCCAGAGGGCCTATTCGGCCGAGTGTATGATTCTAATGCCCATGTCTTGCCAGGCGCTATAGTCAAGGTGTTGCCTTCTTGCCTGAGCACAACGACCGATGGAAAGGGCGATTTTCATATCCAGGTTGCCGAGGGAGACACTATTCTGCGCGTAGAGCATCCCGACTATGAACCCCGGCAAGGAAAAATCGCAGGAAATGAATTTGTAATCAGCCTCGACCCGTCGTCAGTAAATAAACAGGCTTCCATCGAGAAACTTGATTCGCTCTCTTATGCCATGGGCGATTACTTCATGCGGGTCGTTCTGGACAGCGACGATGAGAAAACACAGCAAATCATGAGTGATCGTGAGGAGTACATCCGGGGGTTCAGTGACGGACTGAATCTCTACAGACAGGAGAGGACTGCAGCCAATTCCTATTATGATGGTCAGCAGATGGGCCTATTTTTCCTGATGAGCATCAATTTTGAGCAAATTGAGGAAAAGGATCAGCCCCATTTGGACTGCCTGATCGAAGGGCTGCGCAAAGTGGCCGACAATACCGTTGTCCTACCACAGGACACAATCGGCGCCCATCATTTATTGTTAGACCTTGACGATGATGCCATGCTATCGATGGTATATGGTGACTCCTGCCGCATCGAGACGACAATGGGTATCCTCTTGGGGCTGCGGGACTATGACACACTCCCACCAATCGACCGTGATCAGGGCGACTCCATTTCTATCGAGGATCAACAGGCCTTTGCCGCGGGGATGGCTGATGTGCTTGAAAGTTCAAATTCAGAGGCAACTTATGACATGGGCCGATTTGCGGCACTGTTCTATTTCATTGATAACATGAGAATGAAACAGTTGTTGGGCTTGGATTTCGATTACGATGCGATCATCGACGGTGCTCGTGGTGCCCTGGAACTGACAGAGCGCAAAATGTCGGTTGAAGAAGTGGAATTGTGCCTCACGCAGTATTATGCGGCACAATATAATATCCAAGCTGCAGAGGGACTTGATTATAATGACGATATCGATGACGCTCTTCTGGAAGAAGCTGCTAGAGCGGCGATAGAAGATGTATCTCGAGAGATGGCAAAAAATCCCAATATCCTGCAACGCTATAGCCTTAGCGGTCAGGTCTCCGTCAAGGGAGGTAAGGGTAAGAAAAGCCCTGCCATCGGCTGGACGGTGACACTGGATGACGGCTTCATGACCACGGTGACCAACCAGAATGGCGAGTACCGCTTTGACGATGTGCCGCCCGGTAACTACACCATATTCTATCAAGACCCCTTTGCATTGGAGAGAGTGTTCCAGGTTAAGTTGAAGAACAAGGATAAGAAATTTGACCAAACCTTCAACGAGGACGGCTCGGATTATGTCAGCCAAGCCAAGAGGGACATTATCATGGGACGACCGCAATTCCAGATAATAAGCGGAGACACGCCCGTGTATTATACTGGCGAATATTGCTTCGACAGTTTTTATGAGAGATATGGTGTGCAGATTGTTGACTGGGGAGACATCATTCCGTGTGAACCCGTGGTGTTTGCCAACTACAACAAGCATATTTTCGATTACCTCGATGAAACATTCGGGGACGAATGGCGTAGTACTGAATGGCTCCCAATCCTCAGGACTGTCGAGGGCTTCAACCAATGGCATCCGTGATAATGACATATTGAACTCGATAGATGGATGCGATGTGGAAAATAGGGGAACGCATGATGCGTTGGGGTACACTGGCATATTGTTCGGTGTTTCCAGCAGTGTCACGCTCCTACAACCGCAAAAGATATCCATGTCCCATTGAGCAGAAATATCATGAAAACGGGCCATATCAAGTTACCGTTCATTCAATTGACGGCATCCATGTGTTTTTTCCTGATACCGTACACAAGGCGCCGCTGCCGACTGTGGTCATGGTCAACGGTACGGGCTTGAAGGCTCTGCATTACCGCCCAGTGTTTGAACATTTGGCTTCATGGGGATTTGTTGTCATTGGCAATGATGACAGCAATGCGTGGAATGGTCGATCTGCTTTAGTCTCGCTTGATAAAGCACTTTTTCAAAACTCGATGGTGAGCAGTCCTCTGTATCAACGCATCGACCTAGACCGAATTGGTGTGGTCGGTCATTCTCAGGGTGCCATGGGTGCTATCAACGCAGCAACTGAAGATGACCGTTTCAAGGTGCTATATGCTGCAAGTTGCCCACAAAAAAGCCTTGCAAAGAAACTGGGCTGGAGCTACTCCATGAAGACGATCTCTATCCCAACGATGCTGGTAGCAGGAACTGGGTGGATCGACCGCCACATTTCACCACTTGACTCTTTACTCCTCTTGGCTGAAGAACTCCCTGACACAACCCCCATGTTGTTGGGACGCCTGAAGGGTGTTGAACATCGTTATGTCCTTCACGAGGGGGATGCTTATATGACCGCATGGCTTC
>JAFZSS010000113.1 GCA_017619255.1 Muribaculaceae bacterium | reverse complement strand
CAAAGATACATTATCTTTTTTAAATAGTCTGGGGTGTTTTCTGCTGAAAATAATCGTATTTTTGTATTTCTTTTAACATTCATCAAATCACGAGGGCATGGCGCACAATGATATCAATGCTGAACAAGCAGTTATCGAGCAACTAAGACCACTCATCACGGGCGAAGTGCACACCGATAGCGCCACTATTATCACTTATGCCACAGATGCATCGGTATATCGCGAAATGCCACTCGGTGTTGTCATTCCTAAAACTACGGAGGACATCATAGCCATTGTTCGTTTTGCCCGCAAGCACCATCTCAATTTGATTCCCCGTGCTGGCGGCACCTCGTTAGCAGGACAAGTGGTAGGACGCGGTTTGGTGGTTGAGATTGCCCATCATTTTAATAAAATACTGGAAATCAATACCCAGCAACAATATGCCGTTATCCAACCGGGCATTGTACGCGATGAACTGAATCTGCAACTGCAACCTTACGGCTATTTCTTCGCACCAGAGACAGCCACCTCTAATCGTTGCTGCGTGGGTGGTATGTGCGGCAACAACTCCTGCGGTGCCAATTCGCTGCTTTACGGCAGCACACGCGGCCACATTCTCGCTCTCAAAGCCATTCTCAGCGACGGCAGTCAGGTTGAGTTTGCCGACTTAAGCCGCGATGCCTTGGCTATCAAATGCACTCAAAACGATCTCGAAGGCAACATTTACCGCACTTTGCAACAACTACTTAATGACCCTGATACACAAGCTGAAATTAACCGCGAGTTTCCGGCACCCGAACTGCAACGGCGTAGTATGGGCTATGCTGTTGACGAACTGATACGGCAGCAACCCTTTGAAAGCCAGGGAAACCCTTTCAATTTGTGCACGCTATTGGTTGGTTCTGAAGGCACGCTGGCCTTCATCACCGAAATCAAAATCAAACTGACCCCGCTGCCTCCCGAACACAAGGCGTTGGTATGTGTGCAGACCGACAGCATTGAAGAGGCTTTGCAGGCAAACCTTATAGGCTTGGAACACCAGCCTGCGGCCATTGAACTTATTGATGACACCATCCTGCAGTTGGCCAAGCAAAACATCACGCAAAACCGAAACCGTTTTTTTCTTCACGGCGACCCTGCTGCCCTGATAGTCATTGAAATAAACGAAGCCGACGACACGCTCACCAATCGCAAGGCGAAAGAAATCATCAAACATCTAAAAGAAAAACATATCGGTCATCATTACACGATCATCAAAGGCGACGATATGGCACGCGTGTGGGCTTTGCGCAAGGCCGGACTGGGCATCATGTCGAATGCCAAAGGCGATGCCAAGCCTGTGACTGTGGTGGAAGACATTGCCATCCGCCCTTGTGACTATGCCGACTATTACCGAGAATTCAAGGCATTACCTGATCGGTACGGGCTTCATTGCGCCTACTATGCGCACATCTCCACGGGTGAACTGCACAACAAACCCATCTTCAACTTGAAAGATGCTGGCGAAATTGTGAAATTCCATGACTTTGCCCACGATGCCGCACTGCTCGTCAAGAAGTATCGAGGCACGCTCAGCGGTGAACACGGAGACGGTCGTCTGCGCGGGCAATTTCTGTCTATGATGGTTGGCAAAAAAAACTACGCATTATTCCGTCAAATCAAGCGGCTGTTCGACCCTGATGGCATCTTCAACCGCGGCAAGATTGTTGATACGCCGCCCATGAACAGTCACCTCCGCTATTCAGACCTCATCGGCAATGCGGCGGCACAACAGCATTACGACCTCAAGACGATGTTCGATTTCTCTGATACCGATGGCATCCTGCGTGCCATCGAAAAATGCAACGGTTCGGCCGACTGCAAGAAATCGCAACTGATTGGCGGCACAATGTGTCCTTCGTACAAAGCCACACATGACGAGCGCAACGCCACCCGCAGCAGAGCCAACATCTTGCGTGAACTACTTACATACAGCCAACACAAGAATCCGTTCAACCACAAGGAGATGCTCGAGGCTCTAGACTTATGCCTCGCCTGCAAAGCATGCAAATCAGAATGTCCTTCCAATGTGGATATGACAAAAATCAGGGCTGAATTCCTGTATCAATACCACAAGCAGCACCCCTACTCCATACGCACACTACTCATCGCCTATTATCCGCTACTCAACCTGTTGGCATCACCCTTTGCTGCTATTTACAACTATTTCTGCAGCAACAAGATACTTTCAAAACTGTTAAAAAAGACCATCGGCTTTGCCACTGAACGATCGCTGCCGACCATTCATCGTATCACGCTACGCAGATGGGCGAAAAAGAATATCAAACAGCTAATAAGCCCTGTCAAAACAGTCTATCTGTTTGCCGATGAGTTCACTAACACCAACGATGTGCAGATAGGCATGGCAGCCATTCTGCTGTTGCAAACACTCAATTATCAAGTCAAAGTGGTAAGACACGGCTTTTCGGGCAGGACTTTCCTGTCTAAAGGCATGCTTCGCAAAGCTAAGAAGTTGGCCGAACGCAATGTGCGACGCTTCGCTCCGCTTATCGGTGATGACACGCCATTGCTTGGCATTGAGCCCTCGGCCATTCTCTCTTTCCGCGATGAGTATCCCGAACTGGTTGCCCCTGCACTGCGCAATGAAGCGAGACAACTCGGTCGGAACTGCCTACTGATTGACGAGTTCATCGCCAAAGAGTTCGAGACGGGCAACATTTCACGCGATCGTTTTACAGAAGAGCCTTGCGAGATTCTGTTCCACTCCCACTGCTATCAGAAAGCATTGTCATCCAGTGCACCTAGCATACAGATGATGCAGATTCCCATCCATTACCATGTAACGGAAATCAAATCCGGGTGCTGTGGCATGGCGGGTGCATTTGGCTATGAAAAAGAGCATTACGAGCTTTCATTGAAAGTGGGGAATCTGGCACTTTTTCCCGCCATCAGAGAAAAACAGCCGGGAACGGTCATTACCGCCACTGGCACCAGTTGCCGCCACCAGATTAAAGACGGCACAGGTACAACAGCGCATCATCCCATCGAAATATTATATCACGCTTTAAACCGAACCAATGAAAACAATTGACGAACTGTACGGGAAATATCCGTCGCCCTGCTACATCCTTTTTGAAGAATCTCTGGAGGCCAACTTGCAGTTGTTGGACCTCGTGCAGCAAAGTGCCGGTGTCTCCATCATCTGTGCCCTTAAAGGATTTGCCTTCTGGCGCATGTTTCCTTTGGTAAAACAATATCTTCATGGCGCCACGGCCAGTTCGCTTAACGAGGCGCGACTGATTAGCGAGGAGATGGGCTGCGAGGCACACACCTACGCTCCCGTCTATCTTCCCGACGAGTTCGAGCATTTGCTCATTTACAGCAGTCACCTCACTTTCAATTCGTTAAGTCAGTGGTATCGTTTCAAAGAGCAGGCTCAGAAGTCGCCCAAGAGAGTCAGCTTTGGCTTGCGGGTCAACCCCGAGTACTCGGAGATTGAGACGGATTTGTATAATCCGGCTGCTCCGGGCTGTCGGTTAGGCATAACAGCAGAGCAGATGCCCGAGCAATTGCCCGAAGGCATTGAAGGGCTGCACATGCATGCGCTTTGCGAGAATGACAGTTACGCATTAGAGCACTGCCTGGAAAGTTTTGAAGCCAAGTTCGGCCACCTCATCAAGCAATGCAAATGGGTCAACTTAGGCGGCGGCCACCTCATCACCCGCGAAGGCTACGACATACCGCACCTCATCGAGGTATGTTGAGTCGCGCCTTTCCGATTACGGTGTGGAGTATGCATATGAACTGACCACTAAGCTGT
>JAFZSS010000112.1 GCA_017619255.1 Muribaculaceae bacterium | reverse complement strand
GTGCCGTCGGGGCCGAAGATAATGATGTGGGGAATGCCCTTGATACCGTATAGGTCAGTTGGCTCATTCAGTTGCCGGGTGCCGATGATGACAGGCCAGGTGATGTTCAGCTGTTCCATAGCCTTGCGGGTGTCATCGGGGTTGTCCCATACGGCAACGCCCAATACATCGAATTTATTGCCGTATTTTTCCTTCAATGCTTGCAATTTGGGAATCTCGGCACGACAGGGTCCGCACCAGCTGGCCCAGAAGTCCACGAGAGTGATTTTTCCCTTGCCGACAAAGTCCGACAGTTTCTGGGCCGTACCGTCTTCGGCTTTTACCTCAAAGTCGGTGAATTTCTGTCCCTCGGCGGTGACGGTGAGCTGCTTGGCTGCATTCTTGGCCTTCTCAACGCGCTTCAACTGGGCATATTCGACGGGCGCATCTTTAAGCAGACCGTCGATGTCGGCCTCGGTGAAATCTTTATACATCAGGTAGTTACAGAATGCCCATGGGCCGATGGCATTGTCCTTGTTCTCCTGATAGAACTTGAGTAGTCCCTCGGCATAACGGGCCTCGCCCTCGGCCTCGGTGAGGGTCGTGTCGTCAGCGATTTTCTGCATCTCCATGCCCCAAACTCTCATTTTGTCATTGAGCGGGCTCGCGGCAGTGCCCTCGGCGATGTTAAGCTTTACCTCACCAGGCTCCACGATGAAACCGTAGCGGTTACCGCCCACAAGCAGGCGGGCAAAGAACCCCTTGTCGGCATTGCCTTCAAAGATGCAAACGCTGTCATTAACAGTAGCGCTGGCGATGGTGTCGCCTGTGTCATAATTAGTCAAGAAGGCGGTCTCGCCATTGGCGCTCTCATCGGGGAAGGTGACAACCACCTTATAGCCCTTGCTGCACGAGGCGAGCAGCAACAATGCGGTAAAAATAAATGCTAATTTTTTCATATCATGTCTATTTAGTCTTTAAGGACCTCAAGGATCTCAAGGTCCTTAGGAACGGTTAGTCGCGGATGGCGCGGTAGATGAGTGAATGGATGTGGCTGCGCGCGCTGATGCGTCCGAAGTTGGGGTTGTTGCGCGTGGGGCTCACACGGTTGCTCAGGAAGATGTAGAACATGTCGTTCTTGGGGTCCACCCAGAAGCAGGTGCCCGTGAAGCCGGTGTGGCCGAATGTTTCAGGTGTTGCCTCGGCGCAAGTGTTGCTGGCTTCGGGGTCGCCAACGACGGGTTTGTCAAAGCCCAAGCCGCGGTGGCTGTTGGGACTCTTCTGTGTGGTGAAGGTCTCTACCGTCGACGCCTTCAACAGGCGCACGCCACCATAGGTGCCTCCGTTAAGCCACATCTGGAACAGTTTAGCCAGGTCATTGGCATTGCTGAACAGGCCGGCGTTGCCTTGCACACCGCCCGAGAATGCCGCTAACTCATCGTGGACATAGCCGTGGATGTGCTGGCGACGCAGGTAGGTATCCATCTCAGTGTAGGCGATCTCCTCGCGTGAGAACTTGCTCAAGGGCCTGTACATCGTGTGATAGGCACCTAATGGAGCGAAGATATAGTTGTTCACATAGTAGTTGAGCGGCGAGTGTGTCATGCGCTGCACGGCGTCGGCAAGCAACGAGAAGTTACAGCAGCTGTACAGGTATCTCTTCTTGCCCAGCTTGGCGTGATACATGCGGTTCATGATGGAGTCGTAGGTGACGCGTCCACCCCAGATGCCGTCGGCAATGGCTATGTTGAATTTGTCTGTCTTGGTCCTGGAGAGAATGTCGGTGCGCAGTTTGGCGTCCTTATGGCCCCAGGCTCCGTTCATGATTTTGATGGTGTGGTTGGCATCCTCGGCGCCGACGATAAGCTCTCCGCTGTAGGTCTTGGGATCCATCATCATGTACCACATGTTGAGCGAAGCCGGCATGCCGGTTTCGTGATAGAGCAGGTCGCGGAAGGTGATGTCTTCCTTGTCGCCGTCACGCAGGCCGGGAATGTAATCACTTGCCTTGTCGTCGAGGCGGAACTTGCCGTCATCAAAGGCCTTCATCACGGCGCTGATGGTGCCGGTGGCCTTGGAAACCGAGGCCAGGCCAAACAGGGTGTTATCATCCACCTTGTTGGGGTTGCCATAGTCGATTGCTCCAAAGGCACCTTTATAGACAATCTTGCCGTGGCGTGCCACAATCACTTGACAGCCGGGGAAGGCATGTTGCTGCACGCCCAAACGGCACACAGAGTCGATTTGGGCAGTCAGGCGGTTGTCCAGGCCCACCTCGGCGGGAATGGAGTAACCCAAGCGGTTGGCAGGGTAGTGGATGCCATGACCGGCTTCGTAGCGCGTCTTCTTGCCTTCAAAGGCGAGCGAGACGGGCAGGTTGCCGCCTGCAGCATTGCCGCCAAAGATAGTCTGTGCGGCATAGTCCTCGGCCAGCGAGGAGTTCTCATAGGTGAGCACCACGGCCTTGACATGCTTGTGGGTAATCGCTTTGCCATAGTTCTTGATGTCATAGGGCTTGCTGGTGATAACCACAATGATATTCTTGCATTTCTTGACCACGGCATCGAGCGCGGCGCGGTTGGCGGCATTGTCTTCACCTACCTCAACAATGATGGTGTTGAAATGGCCGTCATGCAGTTGCTCGGCAAGATTGTCGGCACTGCCAGCTTTGGCAAGGTCAAAGCGTTTTACCTGGGCATAGTCGGCACATCGGCGCTGGAAGGTTGCTGTCGTGCCACTCTCGTTGCCGATGGTGGCCACGGCGATGTGGCGGCTCTGCAGGTTGTGGATGGGAAGGATATTATCGTTGTTCTTGATGACGGTGATGCTGCCAGCCATGAGCTGACGCTTGAGCACCCCTGCATGTTGCGAGTTGACATCATTTGCCAGATTGGCGGTGTTGACATGTTGAGGCGAGGTCAGGTTGAGCGCATATTTGTAGCGCAGGATTTTCTTGCAGCGCTCATCAATGACGCTTTGTTGAAGTGTGCCCCCTGCTACAGCGTTTTTGATTGCGTTGATCTCGCCGGTCACATCCTCGGGCATGAGCAGCACATCATTACCTGCCAGCAAAGCGTTGACACAGGCCGAGCCGTGTAAGAGCTGGGTAGCTCCCTTCATGTTCAAGGCATCGGTGAAAATCAGACCCTTGAAATTCATGTGGTCGCGCAGCAGGTTGGTCACGCTGGCATGCGACAGGCTGGTTGGCGCCTGCTCGTCCTCGATGGAGGGCACCAACAGGTGGGCCGTGAGGATGCCGCTCAAGCCGGCATCGATAAATTTGCGGAAAGGCAGCAGCTCACAGGTGTTGATTTCCTGCATGCTCTTGTTGATGACCGGAAGCGTCTTGTGCGAGTCCTCGCTGGACGAACCGTGACCAGGGAAATGTTTGCCCACAGCCATCACGCCGCCGTCCTCGAGACCTCGGGCAAAGGCGATGGCATGTCTTGCCACTAACTCGGGATTCTCACCGAAGGAGCGGTCACCAATGACCGGATTGTCCGGGTTATCGTTCACATCAAGCACGGGGGCGAAATTCACTTGGATGCCCATGCGGCGGCACTGGCGTGCCACCTCGCGGCCATACTCATAGAGCAGCATGTCATTGTCTACTGCACCCAGTATCAGGTTGCGTTGGAAATTGGGCACATCCTTGAGCCTCATGCCCAAGCCCCACTCGCCGTCAATGGTGATCATCAACGGCACGGTCGCCAGCGATTGTGCCAGATTGGTGATCGAGGCCTGTTCGGCAATAGTGCTTTTCTCGTAAATGAGTCCACCCACCTTGTTCTGGGTGACCAGGCGTTGCACCAGGGCTCGAGTAGCATCGTTGGTCGACGGCGTGACGGCGGCGATGATGAGTTGCCCGATGCGGGCCTCGTCCGACATGCTGTTGAACACACTGTCCACCCACCGCTCCATCGCCACTTGGTCCACATCGTTGAACAGATAGGGCTGGTCACTGGTGCCGCGTGCCATAGCAGCAACAGAGATGGCTGCGGTGATGGTGAGCAGCAACACTCGTTTGAATCTGGTCATATTTTAGTTAAGTTTTAATATTCGAGTCCTAATTATTAGTCGTCAGGCAACTCCTGACTTCTCCTTCCTCGCAAACGGCTTATTTCTTCTTGATTCTCACTTCGTCTTTGGCATCGATTTTCTTGCCTTTGGCTTGGAGTTTCTTGACATACTCGAGGATATGGTTGCCGTATTTCTGTGTATCGACAAACAGGCGGTTGCAGCGTGTCATGGGAGTCATGTAGTCACCGCCGTTGGCCAGGTAGTCGATGGTAGCGACGATATAGGTCTTCTTCGGGTCGATTTTCTTGCCCTTGATGGTGGCTTTGGTCATTTCGCCCTTGCTGTTGTAGGTGGCATTCAGCTCCTTGCTCACGGCGTCGCCGCCACGGCCACACATTAGTTTCACACTCTCGATGAGCTCAGTTCCTGGCATCTCCAGCACGACAAAGCGGTTATCAAAGGGGAACATCGAGCCGATTAGTCCCTCGGTGACAGTGCCTTCAGGCATGTCGGTGCGTATGCCGCCCTTGTTCATGATGGCGCAGTCGATGTTATTGATGCCTGACAGTTCCTTGATGATCTCCATTGTGGCATCACTTACCCAGTTCTGGAGGGCGGGACTGGAGTTCTTCATGAAGCGGGCGCTGGTGCCCACGGGATTGTTCATGATGCTGTCCACACCATGACGGTAGTTGTCGAGCCAGCTGTTCATGGCGGTGTAGCGGCTTGCTGCTTCGTCCCAGCTGTCATCGACAGAAATCTGGTCATAAACGATGTCGCCGGTCTCCAGGTCCAGATCATAGGTGGCGACCAGTTTTCCGCTTTTGCCGTTCTGGCCGATGGGAATCATCTTGCCGTCAGCATTGGCCACACGGTCCCAGCCTCCACCAGGCTTGATGGTGGTGTGGGAGTGTGAGCTGATGACCATATCGATATCGTGACTGCCCTTGATGATGAGCGTGTCGTTGGGTTCGCTGGGCTCATAGCTGCTGTAGCCGATGTGCGACACCATGATGGCGTAATCCACTTTCTGGATGTCCTTAAGATATTTGGCGGTGGCATCGGCAACATCTGGGGCCGACAGGTAGCGTAGGCCTTCACAGTTGGTACCGGCTATCAGACCCTCGGGGTTGACATTGATGCCGAAGAAGGCGACCCGCTTATCGCCTACGGCTTTGACCCAATAGGGCTGGAACACACCGTCAAGAGGTGTGGCGCTGCAGTCATAGTTGGTGCTGACCTTTACCGCATTGACATTGCGATAGTGCTCGGCGAGCTCCTCCATACCGTTGTCAAACTCATGGTTGCCCACAATGATCATGTCATAGCCCAGTGTATCCATCAGCGAGTATTCCACTTCGCCCCTGTAGAGCGAGAAGAATAGCGTGCCTTGAACGGCATCCCCGGCATGGATTAGCACATTGTTGGGGTTGGCGGCACGCAGCTGGTCATAGATGGCGCGGCGCCGTGCCACACCGCCCTTACCATCACTGGCAGGATCAATCTGGCTGTGGGTATCGTTAACAGCGATAATCATCAGGTGCTCAGCGTGCAGGGCGGGAAACGCCATCAATGCGCACAGGCACAGGAGTATGAAGTTGCGAAATTTAGCCATAATGTCGATGTCTATCAGATTGATAAGTTGTTATTACTTGGCCTTTTTGGCAGGAGCTCTTTTCGCTGTTGCTTTTTTCGCCGTTGCCTTATTTGCTGCAGGTTTTTTGGGCTCGGCCTTTTTAGCGGCAGGTTTTTTAGCAGCCGGGGCCTTCTTGGTTGCCGGTTTCTTAGCCGGAGCCTTTTTAACTGTGGGCTTTTCTTCCTTTTTCTCGGGAATAGGCTCGGGAGCAGATTCCTCGTCTATGGGGAAGTCGCCGGTGGTGTCCTTGACGATGTTGTTGCGCATCATCTCCACTTCGCGGTGCAGTTTCTCGATTTCCTGCTCCTGGTTGCGGATGGTCAGCAGCAGCGAGTTCAACTCCTCGTTGTCGATGCTGGCGGGGTATTGCTCCTCGACACGGATCATGAAGTCACTCAGCACATTCATGTAGTTGGTGAACGCGGTGTAAGGCGAGTCATAGGGGCTGTAGTGGCTGTGTACCGAGCCGTCATCGTTGTGCTTGGTGGACATATAGAAGAAGTGGTCACTGGCCTGCAGATAGTTCCAGTCCTGCTTGATGCGGCGGTCGGTGCACAGGCGCACGCGCTCACCGATGGAGTAGAGTTTCCTGACGGCTTCCTGCTGTAGCGTGTTACCCAACCAGGCGCTGGTGTCGCGGGCCTCGTCGGTCCAGGACATGGGGTAGGGCACAGCGAGTTCGGCAACGGGTTTGAACTTGGAAACCACCTCGCTCGGTGTCCAGAACTGAATGTCGTGTTCGGCAGCAAAGCGGGGCAGCGCCTTGATGAACTCGAAGATGCCGCTCTCGCGGGGTTGCAGCTCGCCAAAGGCGTCATAGTTCATGAACAGGTTGATGAGTTGTTCCTCCTGAGGCAACTCGTTGATCCAGTTGATGTACTTGTCGGCGGTCAACGGATAGGAAGCCCACTCGGGATTGCTGAAGCGGAACGAGATGTCATCGCTCAGTTTGCCGTTCTTCAACAGCAGTTTCAACTTGGGTGCCGAAGCTGAACTGTACAGGAAGTTAGGTGAGCGCCAGCCCAGCACGTGCTTAGCATCGGCGGTAATGGCTGCCTTGAAGC
>JAFZSS010000111.1 GCA_017619255.1 Muribaculaceae bacterium | reverse complement strand
GCATTCGACCACTCTGCCATCTCTCCGAAAGTGAGTCTGATAGTAGACTCACTCATTTGGGCTGCAAAGGTACTGCCAACTTTCGTTTTATGCAAATTTTTGAGGATTATTTTTCTAAATGGAGCAACAGATAGTCCTGTGACTCGCGTTGCACGGCATAGAGTGCAGACGCGCGGTATCCAAGTACCCACAGAATGTCTCCGTCGGCTTCCAGCAGCCAGGTGTCGCGCTTGGCTCGGTGGTCCAGTTTGAGGTCGGCAAACAAGTCGCTGACGAGTTTGCTGCCTTTGAGACCGTAGGGCTTGATGCGGTCACCCCGTCGCCAGCGCCGAAGCACAATGCGCTGACAATCAAGCAGCTTAATGTCAAATGCTACTTTGCCATTCCCGTCACACATCCTTGGTGAGAATGGAGGGTTGTTGCGTGAGATGCTGATGTGGACGGGACTCAGCACATCTGCGGTGAGGTCAATGGGG
Source organism: Muribaculaceae bacterium (assembly GCA_017619255.1). Classification (GTDB taxonomy): domain Bacteria; phylum Bacteroidota; class Bacteroidia; order Bacteroidales; family Muribaculaceae; genus Sodaliphilus. The sequence goes on along the minus strand of JAFZSS010000111.1, from coordinate 1,694 downwards.
ATTGCGATATCTGGTTGTCTGCCAATGGGCTCAATGTCAATAGTCTGCCTGTTTAGGTGCATAATATGATTTGGTGCGGCAAATTGTCGTCCACTGTGGCTCTGCCGAGCGGCTGTGACGGCTTGTTCACACTGGCTGCGGTTAAAGCCGAGGTGACGCAAGCGGTGATAGAGCAGGGTAGAGGCCTGGGGCTGACTGAGTAAGCGTGGGATATCAATGTGCCGTTCGTCAGGGATGGCATCGTTGACGAGTGACATGAGCAGGTCGTGGTCTTGCTTGAGATTGCCGATGGTGTCGAGAATGCGTTCTTGGCTCTGCGGGAACTGTTGCTCGATGATTGGCAGCACGATATTGCGCAAGCGGTTGCGGCGGTAGTCGTTCTGGGCATTGGTGCTGTCGGTCACATAGTCTTGCCCGATGGCGGACAGGTAATCCGGGATGTCCTGACGGCTCACACTCAGCAGAGGACGCCAGATGTTGCCGTTCAGCCGCTCCATGCCTGCCAGTCCCTTGATGCCCGTGCCCCGCAGTAGGTTTAGGAAAAAGGTTTCCACCTGGTCATCGGCATTGTGGGCGACAGCGATGACTGCACACCCCTGCCGTTCTCGCTCCTGCTCAAACCATGTATAGCGCAGTTCGCGGCATGCCATTTCAACCGACCCGCCGTGCTCACGCTGGTAGGCCGCCACATCAAAGTCATTCACGATTAGAGGGACATCCAATCTGTTGCACAGCTTGCGAACGAAGCGCTCGTCTCGCATAGATTCCTCGCCGCGCAGGTGGAAATTGCAGTGTGCCGCATAACAACGGCAACCGGCATCCAGTAGCAGGCGTAGCAACGCTACCGAGTCGGCTCCGCCGCTCAGCGCCACCAGCACGGGTTGGCTCATGATTCCTTTGTCCCCGTTGGTGAAGATCCGTTGAAGGAATTCCTCGTGATTCACTGTCGCAAAGGTAATGATTTTTCAAAACTAAATCGTACCTTTGTACCGTAATTCTCATGGGACAAGTCAAGAAAAATAGCGACTTCTGGTATCATGTGGCGGCTTTTGCAATGATATTGGTGTGGGGAATTTCGTTCCTCAATACCAGGGTGTTGCTTGACGCCGGCCTGACGCCCACCGAGATATTCGTGGCCCGTTTCACTATCGCATACTTGTCGTTGTTGGCGGTATGCCGTTTCAAGGAACGGTTTACTGGTTGGCGCGACGAATTGTTGTTTGTGGTGTGCGGCATCGCGGGTGGCTCGGCCTATTTCATTGCCGAGAATACGGCGTTGGAGTTGACGCTGATCAGCGATGTGGCCGTCCTGGTATGCACTGCTCCGTTGACTACGGCATTAATGGGTGCCATCTTTTACCGTGACGAGCGCATCACACTGCTGACATGCGTCGGTATGATCATCGCCTTTGTGGGCTCGGTAATGTTGGCGTTGAAGGACGGCCTGGTCTGGGGCGATAGCATACTGGGTGACCTGCTCGCGCTGTTAGCCGCGTTCGTGTGGGCATTCTATTCAATGGCGCTCAAACGCCTGAACCGCACCTACACCACCTTATTCATTACGCGCAAACTGTTCTTTTATGGCATTCTATCGGCTTTGCCACTGTTGGCGATGGAGGATACCCAGGTGAACTGGGCGACGCTCAAGCAGCCCGAGGTGTGGGGCAATCTGCTCTATCTGGGATTGATTTGCT
>JAFZSS010000110.1 GCA_017619255.1 Muribaculaceae bacterium | reverse complement strand
GCTGGCTGCTTCGACAAGGCTACCGCCGACGCTTTCCGCAAGCTCCTGGAGTCGGGCGACACCATGGATCCCATGGAACTCTACAAGCAGTTCCGTGGCCAGGCGCCCACGGCCGACGCCCTGCTGCGCAACCGCGGCCTGAAGTAATCAGATAATTCCATTCTTGGAATAACCAATAAGAATTGGGGAATGATTTGAAATGATCATTCCCCAATTCGTTTTTATGGTCTCCACTCTCAAGAAGTGTGCATCAGTCGCAGGGCATTAAGGACGCACAGCAGGGCTACTCCAACATCGGCAAACACAGCCTCCCACATGTTGGCAACGCCCAGCACTCCGAGTACCATTACCAGAATCTTGACGATAATGGCAAATGCGATATTCTGCATGACAATGTTGTGCGTGCGGCGTCCCAGAGTAATCGCATCAGCGACCCGTGAGGGTTGGTCGGTCTGGATGACCACATCGGCCGTCTCGATGGCCATGTCGCTGCCTAGGGCACCCATGGCGATGCCCACATCGCTCAGCGCCAGCACAGGGGCATCGTTGATGCCGTCACCCACAAATGCCACCTGTTTGCTGTCATTATCTTTCAATCGCACGATCTGTTCCACCTTATCTTGCGGCAACAAGTCGCCATAGGCTTGTTTCACACCCAACTGGTGTGCGACCTTATCGACCAGCGCTTGCTTGTCGCCCGAGAGCATCACCGTGTCGATACCTTGGTTGTTAAGCGAGTCGATTGCTTGCTGTGCATCTTCTTTGGGCTCATCGCTCAATACAATGTAGCCGGCATAACGGCCGTCAACGGCCACAGCGACCATCGTCCCGACCATATTGTTTAACGCTGTAGGATAATCCACTCCCTCGTGTTCCAGCAGGCGGGCGGTACCCACAAGCCATCTTTTATTGTCAACCATGGCGCTCAAGCCGTAACCAGCGATGTTTTTCAGGTCATTGACCGCCAGGGGAGCAGGCTTATGATAACCGATGATGGCACGGGCTATGGGGTGGGGGCTATCTTGCTCAATGGCTGAGACAATCGCAACCTGTTCCTCGGCCAGCCCCACGACCTGGCTCACGGCAAAATGCCCAGTCGTGAGCGTCCCCGTTTTGTCAAACACCACAGTATCCACATCGGCTATAGCGTCAAGGTAGTTGCTGCCCTTAAACAGTATGCCGCGCCTAGATGCGGCGCCGATACCCGCGAAGTAACTCAGCGGGATGCTGATGACCAGTGCGCAGGGGCATGAGATGACCAGGAAGATGAGGGCGCGATGCAGCCACTCGGCAAAATCATAGACAAAAGCGGGGGCTATCAGCGAGTACAGCCATGGCAGCAGCACGACAAGCACGGCGAAACCCACTACGATGGGCGTATAGACCTTGGCAAAGCGGCGGATAAAGAGTTCGGTCGGCGCTTTGCTGTCGGTGGCTTGCTCTACCATGCGCAAGATGCGCGACATGGCGCTCTCGCTGGCAGGGCGCACCGCTTGCAGGTGCACGACGCTGTCAGTGGCTATCATGCCTGCAAGCACTTCGTCGCCGTGCTCGATGACGCGTGGCACGCTCTCTCCTGTCAGGGCTGCGGTGTCAAATGCAGCCGCCTCGCCTATGAGCGTACCGTCGATAGGCACCCGCTCTCCGGGCTTAACCTCCACGATGTCGCCGGGCTTGACATCGGTGGGCTCTATCGTGGTGCGCTCGCCATCTTTGACGATGACGGCATGGTCAGGACGCAAGGCAATTAGCGATTTGATGTTACCTCTGGCTCGGTCCACGGCACGGTCCTGCAACGCCTCGCCAATGCAGTACAGCGTCATTACGGCAATAGCCTCGGGGTATTCGCCGATGGCAAAGGCGCCGATGCTGGCGATGCTCATCAGCATGAACTCGTTGAAGAACTCCCCCTCGCGGGTTGCCTCGATGGCTTCACGCAGTACGCCCAAGCCCGTTGGCAGCCAAGCCGCAGCATACCATGCCAACCTCACCCAGCGGTTTTGGAACCATGCGAGATCCATCGCGCTCATGGCGATGCCGGCAATCAGCAGCGTCAGCGACAGCAGTAGTGGCCACCATCTGGCCATCTCTTCGTGGCCGTGTTCATGTTGCTCTTGCCCGCAGCAACAGTCGTTGCTATGGCAATTCTCTCTATCGTGTTCGTGGCTATGTATCATACTTATAATGTCTATGAGTTGTTGATCTGACGGCAAAGGTAGAGACAATTCCTTGCAACCCGGTTGCAAAGATTGAGGGTGCGCTTTGTGAAAGAAGAAATGGTCACATCATTGGTCTGCAATAATTGGGGGTTTATCGGCGAATTCGGCGGTCATGTCGATAACGGCTGGAATGGCTTTTAACTTTCTCTTGCGGGATGTGTCTAAAGGACAGAATGATTTAAGAAGCATTGTTTCACCAGTCAGGGTCGCCTCGGTGACCTTGACACAAAACAGAAAGATTATGAAAACTAAAGCATTAATGACCGTAATCGCGACTATCGCGTTGCTCATGCCCGGCACTGCTCTGGCTAGTAATCACAAGAAACATCATGAGGTGAAACCCAAGCACCGCATCGAGCACAAGATGCATGTCGCACATCGTCCGGTTATCGGCACGCGCTTCTCACATCGTCCCGTCAATGGAAAGTTCATCATCGTCAACCGTGAACGCATGTGGACAGCCGACGGAGTTCTGTACCGAATGATTGTCACCCGCACTGGAACTGTCTTCGTTGTAGCAGGATACCTGAAATAAGAAGTAATTAGACTGAAATGATAAAAGGCTCATTGAAACATCAAAGAGCCTTTTTATTTGAGGAACTATTCTTAATATAGCAACCTTGCGATGCGGGCAGAGCCGCGCTTGCCGGCAGCGATGCGTGCAAACAGGCGGCGTGTCACAGGGGCCACCAACCAGCGCCAGCGGCGTGAACCATGGTAGCTAGCCCGCAGTTTCTGGTAAGCCTCCTGGCACAGAGGCTTGGCCGACTCGGGATGTCCTTCACGCTCATATTGGGCAGCGAGCACAAGGCGGCGGTATTCCAGCAGGCGCAGGAAGCGTGTCTTGTGCACTGGCTTGAGCAGGGAGGACTGAATCTCGACTTTGATGACATCAATGACATGCTCCCACTGGCCGCGGCGGCTGTGGAACTCGGTGCCGGTGATGGAGTCGGCCCCATTGTGGTTGATGATGACCTGTGATTTACTGTTCATGTAGGCGACGCGAGGCGACGCCAGCAGGAGCCTCATGCCAAGTTCCCAGTCGTTCCAGCCTGGAAGATTGATGTTCCAACCATCGGTCTGAGCAAAGAACTCGCGACGGACGGCATAGCGTTGTGTCGATAATTGTCCGTGTAGGATGTGATTGGCGAACAAGTCGCTCTTGTGGAACGGGGCTTCGCGCTGGGTCCCGTCAGGGAAAATGAGCGTTGAGCGGGCACTGATGAGGTCTGGTTGCTTACCTTGTTCATGAGCGCGCTCAAGGACATCGACATAGGAGGCGACTAAACTCTCACGCATCAGGTCATCACTGTCAAAGAACAGTACCCATTCGCCTGTCGCATGCTCAAATCCGCGGTTGCGGGCGGCGCCGGCGGTGTGGTGTTGCTCACGGGTGACCACTACTTTAAAGTCTTCACTGTCATGCTCTTGCTTGAATTGTTCAAGAACTTGCCATGTGTTATCGGTACTGTCATTATCCACGAGTACCACCTGCAGGGGGCGGTAGGTCTGCGCCAACACGGTCTGCAGCGTGGAAGCAACCACGGCAGCACGGTTATAGACGGGGATAATGATTGTGACTTCTTTCATTAGGCGGTTCTATGCTCGATTTATCGGGGTAAAGGTACTGCTTTTTTGATTAAGTGCAAAATTTGATCCGTTTTTGGATAAAATAGGTTTTAGAAATGCTCCAATGGATTTGGATAATTATGGTGGCGACTTGGCAAATAAAGTAAACTTATTTGCGCTCGGCTTGCACAAAATTTGGCATTTCGTTCAACTTGCACTAATTTTGTCCCCGCAATGAAGATATTATTTGCAGGAGACGCAAGCAATATGCACAACTGCTTGGCTCACCAACTGCGTGAGATGGGGCATGAGGCTACGGTGGCATCCGACGGTTCACGCTGGATGGACACCCCTCGTGACATCAACCTGCAGCGGCGACCTGGATTTGTGGGCTCAATACGATACCTGATGGACATCCAGCGTGCTTTGCCGCAGATGTCAGGATATGACATCGTAGAGATTGCGTCGCCCATATTCTTGCGGTTGAAGCCCCACCGCATAGCCAAGGTATTTGACTACCTTAAGGCAAACAACAAACGCATCGTTCTTTCGGCATTGGCGACTGATATGGTGTATTATGACGCCTGCCACGATGGACACACTTTCCGTTACAACGACTACATGCTGGGCGCCGAGCCCTCTCCTTATGTGAGTTCCAGCGAATACATTGCTCAGCAGCAAGATAACTGGAAACAGCCGTTTATGCGTGAGCACAGTGACCACATACTCGGAGGTATTGATGGGGCTGTCGCTTGTTTGTATGAGTATTTTGTGGCATACAAGCCTGTGCTGGGCAATCGCGTTGCCTATGCCGGCATCCCTGTCAATACCCAATCACTGGAGTTCCGCCCGTTGGAGCAAGCTCCTGACAAGTTGCGTTTGTTCATCGGCATTCAGCGCGATCGCCATGTCATCAAGGGCACCGACAGGCTACTTGCCGCCATGAAGCGTATTCACGACCGTTATCCTGGTATCACCGAACTTGAGGTAGTGGAGAATCTGCCCTATGATGAGTATACTCGTCGCATGCGCGATTCCCATGTGATTCTTGACCAGCTTTATAGCTATACCCCTGGCACTAACGCCCTTATTGCGATGGCACAGGGACTGGTGGCGGTGTCGGGTGCCGAGCCTGAGTATTATGACCTCATCGGCGAGACGGTCAACAAACCCATCATCAATGTTTCGCCGCTCGTCGAGGGCGATATTGACCAGAAACTGTCGTGGCTCGTAGAGCACCGTGAGCAGCTGCCACAGATGGCGCGTGCCAGCCGGGCATTTGTCGAGAAACATAATGCTGCACCTGTCGTTGCGCAGCGTTACCTTGATTTCTGGAAATCCTTGCTTGACTAGTTTTGCTTGAGATAAAAATGCAGTGGTTGAACCTCATGAGAAGTCCAGCCACTATGTTGAATTGTCCGTTAAACAGGATATTACAAGTACTTGGCCACTGCGGCTTTCAGCTCGGTGGGGTCCTCGATGCGGGCAACGATGTCGCCTCCGCGGATGATGAATGTGGTAGCAAGGCTGCTCACGGCATAGGTGCCCACATTCTGTGAGTTGACGCTCTGCGGGTCAAACACGGTAATCCACGGCAGATTCTTGGCTGCCTGAAGCCATGCCACATTGTCTTGGTCCACGCTCACCTGATAGATTTCCAGGCCGCGGCTGTGGTAACTCTGGTAAATATCATTTAACAGCTTGTTGAGCTGGGGAGCTCCTTCGGCAGTATAGGCCGTGAAGTTGAGTAGCACAACGCGGTTATTGGCAGCGACTTGAGCCAGGCTGTAATCCTTGCCATGATAATCTTGCAGTTTGATGTCAATCAGTGACGCCTCATCGGCATAGATGGTGTCTCGCGGAGCGGAGGCGGCACGACGGCGGCGCAGGTCTTGGGTGAACTTGTTCACCAGGTATTCAGTGCGGGGGTCGTTGGGATGGAATGAATTGAACGAGTTGGCCACTGCGCCAATGATGCGCAGGTCATTGTCGTTTAATGGATCAAACAACGGCTTCCCGTCGATGTACTTGTTGATGGTGTAGTAGGCAACAATGCCGCCGGGGTCGGCTGCAATCTGGCGCGACAGCTGGTCTTTCCATGCCTGTAACTCAGCTGCTGTGCCCTTGCCGCCGACAAACTGCATGGCTTCCTTGTCAATCTTCATCACTTGCTCGGCATGCTCGCTGCCGGCAATGGTGTAATCGATGGCAAAGTTGGGCAGTTTGGCTTTGATGGTGAGGTGGTCCAGACTGTCAATGGGGAAACAGATAGCCTGGTTGCCGCAACGCAGCTGGTAGATGTTAGGCACTTCGGGAGCGGGAGCGCTCACGCTGAACTTGCCGTCCTTTTCCACCTCGACGCTGTCCACAATCACCCATTCACCGTTGGTGGATTGCTCAAGCACCAGCGTCGTTGTGTCGGTTGCGCCTTCGATAGTGCCCTCGACATGAAACTGATTGCTGTTGCATGCAACCAGGGTCACGAGGAGCGCTGTCATCAGTAATATCTTCTTCATGTGTTCAATATGTTTCTTTATGGATTCGTAAAAACCGTGCGAAATTACACCTTTTTTTCTTCCTGTACAAGTCAAGACATAAAAAAGCGGCTCTCAAGGAAGGGGGTAGGGATATAAATTAAAACGACTCGCCTCCCGGCGAGTCCTTTCAATCTCTAAAATCTTTACCTTATGAAAAAAATTATTACCTATGTTATGCGGGTGCAAAATTACTGCCAACCAACATGCTGCGAATCATTTTTTGCGTTAAAAAAGTTTAAAGATGCACACTTTTCTCATTTCTCAAGATAAAACGGCCTTGTTGAGTGATTTCACCCCCCGTTTTTTAGTGTCTGGACGCTGTCTACAGCCCTAGTTTGGGTTGGAAAGCAGGATATGAATGAGCACAGATACATCGGCTATGCTCAATTCTCCATCACCGTTGAGCTCGGCGCGTTGCTTTGTGCCTTCATCGGCTATATCGCCCAATAGAACACTGATAAGCCGTGTCACATCTGCTATGGTTAACTCGCCGTCACCATTCACATCTCCCTTGAGGAAACTGTATTGGTCTGTGACATCGGCAACGGTATATTTGTTGGTCGTCGAAGTGATTTCCAGGAAAGTGTCCTTATGAATACCCGTTATGTCAACACTCTGGTGCTGGCTGTCGCCTTGGCTGAGCACGACATTGAAGGTGTAGTTCTCGCCCGTGATGTCAAAAGCGCGGTAGTAGAACTTCTGTCCCATCACTGTGGTGGTGGCGCTTGTCTGCACGCCGGGCCAACTGTCATTGATGTCGCCTGTGCTGTCCCAAGCATAAACATATACGCTGCTCCAGTTGTTGGGCGCGACAGTCGGGTCTTTGATATAGACAGTGGCGGTGTAGGGGACAAAGCCGTGAAAGATGTACTCGCGCTGAACGATGTTGCGCACGCGTCCGTCAACGAGCACACCGGCGGTGAGCACGGTGTTGTCGGTGAATGTCAGGCTCACCTGGCCGATGGCCTGTTGGCTGTTGGCGGTGGGCATGGTGCCGTCGGTTGTATAGACAATGACGGCATCGCTCTCGCTGGCGGTTACCGTGACTGTCACGCTCCCCTCATACTGGCCCGACGGTTTGTCGATAGTCAATGAGGGAGCGGCGCCGGTGTAGTTGGTTACCTCATGGTCCCAAGTGCCATCGATGTAGTAGCCGTGGTTGCGGAAAGTCAGGTCACTGGTCTGCTGGCCGTCGGTGACAAAGATGATGCCTGTGGGGACGCTGGTGTTGGTTCCTTCATAGGTCCATTTCCATATCTTGCGTGAGCCATCGACTGTAGTACCCATCAGGGTCATCGCCTTGCCAGGCCACGAGCCGCCGGTGAAGTTGCTGCTGTTGTTCCACACCCAGGT
>JAFZSS010000109.1 GCA_017619255.1 Muribaculaceae bacterium | reverse complement strand
TGGAGCAATACCAGGAGTTTTTCCGCTACATCCTCGTTGACGAGTACCAAGACACAAACTCCTCGCAACACCTGATTGTGCACCAGCTGAGCAAGAAATATAACCGTTTGTGTGTCGTGGGCGACGATGCGCAAAGCATTTACAGTTTCCGCGGCGCGAATATCGACAATATCCTGCGACTGCAAAAGTTCTATCCCGACATCAAGACTTTTAAACTCGAGCGCAACTACCGTTCGACCCAGACCATCACCAAGGCTGCCAACAGCCTCATCGAGAAGAATAACCGCCAAATTGCCAAACATTTGTTCAGCAAGAACCAACGGGGTGAACGCATTCCTGTCATCCAGTGTTACAGCGACTACGAGGAGGCCTATGTTGTCGCCAATCAGATCGCGGCACTAAAGGCTCGCCAGGGTGACAGTTATGAGGACTACGCCGTCCTCTACCGCACCAACGCTCAGTCACGCGTGTTGGAGGAAGCCCTGAGCAACGGCGGGCGGCGCGACAAGCACGGCAATATGCGCAGCGCCATTCCCTACCGCATCTATGGCGGACTGTCGTTCTACCAACGCAAGGAGGTGAAAGACGCCATCTGCTACTTCAGGCTCATTATCAACCCCGATGATGACGAGGCGCTGCGCCGTGTCATCAACTATCCTTCACGGGGAATCGGTGACACCACGGTGGGCAAAATCTCGCATTGCGCCAACGAGAACGGCGTGAGCATGTGGCAGGTGATGAACAATGCCGATCATTACGGCTTGGCTGTCAATCGCGGTACACTGAGCAAGGTGGAGGGCTTCACTACCCTGATGAAAGGGCTCATCGAGATGAACCAGAACGGGGACGATGCCTTGACCGTAGCCAAGGAAGCCATCAAGCGCACTCACATCAAGAGTGTGCTCATGGGTGACAGCACGCCCGAGAACATCAGCCGCATCGAGAACCTGGACGAGTTGTTGAATGCCGTGAATGACTTCCAGCAAGGCAAAGAGGAAAGTGGTAACGAGCATTGCCTGATCGGCGATTTCCTTGCCGAGGCCTCATTGCTGACCGACCAAGACATGACCGACCCCGAGGGCGAAAAGGTCACTTTGATGACGGTACACGCCGCCAAGGGTCTGGAATTCCGCAATGTCATCATCGTGGGCGTGGAAGAAGACCTTTTCCCCAGCGCCATGAGCGCAGGATCACTTTACCAGATTGAGGAAGAACGCCGCCTGTTGTATGTAGCCATCACCCGTGCCGAGGTGAACTGCATCATCACTTATGCCACCTCGCGCTACCACAACGGGCAAACCAAGTCCTGCGTCATCAGCCGTTTCCTTCGGGATATCGACTCAGATTATCTGCTCATGGGCAGCACCAATTCAACTCCCACGACATCCCGTAAGAGGGCTCGCTGGGACGACGATTGGGAAGATGAGCCCGTTCAAGAAAAGCCGAGAAGGGTTACTGAAACCAGGCCGATGTCCACGAAACCAACACCCGAACGACCGACACCTGCAACTCCGAAGCGTCCAATCTCGCCCTCCCCTCCCGCTTCCACTGCCAGTGGCAATTTTGCCATCCACACGGCCGACGAGTTGAGCGTGGGATGCGTCATCCTGCACCAGCGTTTCGGACGAGGCACGGTTGACAACATCGACACCAGCGGCAGTGATGCGAAAATCGATGTCACCTTTAACGATGGCAATACCCGTAAACTGCTGCTGAAATTCGCCAAATTTGAAATTCTTTAAACCACTATATAAAAAATGGAAGAGTACAAGACACCCTATTATATCGTGTATGAGGAAAAGCTTCGCCGCAACATCGAGTTAATCACCGGCGTCGCCCAACGCACAGGTGTTGATATCATTATGGCCTTCAAAGCCAATGCGCTGTGGAGAACCTTTGATGTGTTCAGGGAATACGGCATCGAGTCCACCGCCAGCTCAATCAACGAGATGCTACTCGCCAATGATGAGCTCAAATGCCGCACACACACCTATTGCCCCGCTTATACCGAGGAAACCATAGACGCATATATTGCCGGCAGTTCCCACATCACATTCAACTCCATCGAACAATACCTGCGTTTTGCCAATCGCGTCAACCAACACAATGCTGACTGGCCCGGAGAGCAGGTGAGTTGCGGCTTGCGGATCAATCCCATGTGCTCTGTCATCGAGACCGACATCTATAATCCATGCTGTCCA
>JAFZSS010000108.1 GCA_017619255.1 Muribaculaceae bacterium | reverse complement strand
GCTCAAGAACGACGAGAAGAACGCCGTGCTGTACCAAGACAAAAAAGACTTGCTTGAACAAGCCGAGAAGGAGTGCAAGCAGTGGGAGCAGTTCAATACCATGCTTGGCAGCAGCGATGGCACCAAATTCCGCAGAATCGCGCAAAGCTACATTCTGGGTGACCTCTTGGAAGGTGCCAACGGATACCTGCGACAATTCAACAACCGCTACGAACTCGAAGCCTACCCCGGCTCTCTCATCATCCTGGTGCGCGACCTTATCCAGGGCGACTTGACCTCGGTGAACACCCTCTCGGGCGGTGAGAGTTTCATGGTATCACTGGCACTGGCCCTCGCACTGTCCAACATGACTGGGCGCGTGTTCAGCGTGGACACGATTTTCATCGACGAGGGCTTCGGCTCGCTGAGCCCCAACTACCTGGACAATGTGATGGAAACCTTGAACCGCCTGTACGACATTGGCGGTCGTCGCGTGGGCATCATCAGCCATGTGGAGATGCTCAAAGAGCGCGTGCCAACGCAAATCCAGGTTTACCGCGACCCCGACAACAACACAGTGAGCCGTGTCAACATCACAGCCTAAAGTAACCACACAGCAGAGGCGGGCCATTTTGTTGTGGCCCGCCTCTGTTCATGCGTTCAATATCCGACTTACAGTTCGTTGATGTTATAAATCATGCCGCTATAGGAGACGGCGTCACGGCCACGCGGATCAACATCGATAGTCGTCTTGCCATTCATGAATACCTCGATGTGGAACCTGTAATTGTCATCACCGTTATCGACCTTGAAATTCACGCGCGCCCTGTCGGACTTAGGATACTCTACCGTGTAATCGATAATTTTGCCGGTAAAGTTCATCGCCTTATAACCACTGGCTCCATAACCCACATTCTGGCCTGATCCGGCATAGGGAAGATAACATGTCACCATGCCATCGCGCACAATCATCTTGTGCCCCTGGCTGACCGGTGTCGTGGGTGCAGTCAGCGGCCGCATTGAACCCACCATTACATAATACTGCTGCTGCTCAATCAAATTCTTGATGATTTCAGCTTTCTGCTCATCAACGGCATTTTTAGTGCTGTGGCATGCCACCATTACAAGAGCCATCAGAGAAAGGAATAATATTTTTTTCATAGTTTCATTGTTTTATAGCGTTAAACACACCTGTCAAAAAGTCCTCTATGAGATAGACTATCATTTTCAGCTAAGGTTTAATTGTTGAATAGCATCTCTCCGTCAAACGAGATGGCATCGCGGTCACGGGCGATGATGTCGATGATCGATTTGCCGTTATTAAACACATCGATGCGGAAATAGTAGGTATCCTCATCATTGGTCACCGAAAACTCGATAAGCGCCCGGTTGCTGGTGGGATAGGAAATGGTATAGTTATCGATCGTACCCTTGAAATTCAGGCCCTTGCCGCCACCATAAGGCAAGCGATAGGCTTCACCCACATAGGGGAGGTAACTGTCAATCTCATCACCATTCACCTTTAACTCATAGTTGGAGCTCACATGCCGTGGCATGCCTCCCAAGGGTTTCATCCAGTCCACGGCAATCGTGAAATGACGCGCGTCCAGATTTTCCTGTACTTGCCGCGCCACCGCAGCCTGCTTCTCGGCCTTAGTCAGACCGTTAGTCGTACCGCAAGCCTGCAGCAGGATTGCCACAAGCACGGTCATCATCAAATAGAATTTCTTCATCGTCATCATGTCCTAAAAAATATTTGCCCTTTTATCTTTTATATCATTGGATGACCGTTGTTACTTGATTACGGCAATCTTGGTAACAACAGCCTCGCTGCCGCCATTGGCGCGTGAGCACAACACCATATAGACACCTGTCTTGGCACGCTCACCATACTGGTCGCAGCAGTCCCAGGTGACCATGCCGCCAGTGGACTTGAGTTGCCTGATGACATTGCCGCTGGCATCAGCGATCTTCACCAGGGAATTATCCATCAGGCCGACGATGGTGACATCGCCACTGAACTCCGGCCTCACGGGATTAGGATAAGCATAGATGTTGTCATATGAACTCTCGGCGGGGCTGGAGTCACTGAAGTACTCATACAAGCCGGCCGGTGTCGTGACATACACCGAGTTGCTGTTCGGGTTGCAGCACACCCTGTAAACGGTATTGGAAGCCAGGGGACTGTTAGTGTCATTGAATTTATGGATAATCTTGGTGCCGTCGGGGTTCACGAGGAACAATCCTGATGTCTGGGTGGCAATCCACTTGCGGTTGGCGCCATCGACAGCGATATCGTTAACCTGAATACCGCTAAGCAGGTAATCGGCCAAACCCGTGCCATCGTTGCGCGGCACTTTGATGTGATTAATCCTGAAGTCGGCACTGAAAGCCTGAGCCGGGTTAAACGACACCACGCCCTCGGTGCTGCCCATCCACACGAGGCCATTCAAGTCCTCGGTGAAACACATGATGTTGGTCCAGGAGAACGGCTGTCCGTCCTGGTCAGTCAGTTGGGCATACTGCACCTGCTGGGGTCGCGATGAAGTCAATTCACCGTTGTTGTTCCAGAAGACGATGGGCATCTCGAAGTCACCGTCGGTGAAAATCTTAATGTCGTAATTGCTGTTGCGTGTCGACATGACGATGTCACGCACCGTGTGACCCGTATAGATACCGTCAATCGAGGGTGTCAACCAGTCATTGGCAGTCGTTTCGTTGAGTTTAGCCTTGGCGGCAGGCAACACCATGGCAGGATGGTCTGGATTCTCATAAGACTGGAGCGCCCACACATTGCCATAGCGGTCAATCGTCGTCACGGGGTGCATCGCATATTTCTTGAGCAACGGGCTGTTTGTGTTGTCATAGGTCACGGCAATCTCATTGTTCACTACTTTGATCAGACCTTCACGCCAAGTACCCAGGAAGTAAGTGTTGGGATCATCGGGCAGGAATTCTATCCAGTAAGAGCCGTGAACGGGTGCGTTCTCGGGAGTGACATCGGTCCACTTGATGCCGTCATAGGTGTTGACGCGGGTGGGCGACTCAACACCGAGGAGGGCATTGGCTGCCGTCGTGGACACATACAGCATATCCTTAGACTTGTTATAGGTCATCCAGAACGGGGATGAGAAGGACAAGGCATTAGGCTTGTAATAGCTCTCGCTGCCCAGCAGGTGCAGGCCGTTCTCGCCAGCAGCCCACCACGCGCCGTCGCCATCGGGGTTGCTGCTGCACAGCTCCTTGCCGACCTCGGTGCCCACGGGATTCATGCCATTCTCGTCGGTCTTGAAGCATTGGTCCAACAGGGGCACATTGAGCAGGAAGCCGCCTTGGGTCTTTTGGAGCAGGTCGGTGCGGCTTTCAATCACCGCTGTAGTGCTGAACAAGGGTTCGCCCTGATCATTGGTCGACATGGTGGTCACAAAAGTCCAGCCTGTCAGACAGTAGAACGAGTGGTCGTTGATGGGGCGCAAACGGCAATCCGTCTTGAAATTACCCGGAGTGAATGACGACAGCTGCTCGTAATAGGTGTCGGCCTTGCCATAGTAGGCCGCATCGGGAGTGGAGATAAGCAGCACATCGCCTACTTGTGCCACAGACTTGGTGGGCGTTCCGTAGATGTGGGATTCCTTGATCACAAACTTATTATCGTCAATCACGACATAGCCGAAATCGGTGGCGAGATAAATCTTGCCGGGAGCAAAGGTCAAATCGTTGATGTTCTTGCTGGTCGTGAGCACGGCATTCTTGATTTCGGGCATGTTCACCACCTCACCGTCGGAAAGTATCACATCGATGTTGGCATTAGCGTAAACGACGACCAAATAGTCCTTGTCACTGTTGTAGTAGATATTGGAAATGGTCTGGTCACTCAGGTCATTCACCTTGCTCAACGCCTCGTTCTCCTCAGTCGACTTGTCAAGGCGGAACAAGCTGGATGCCGCCAGGTAATAGACCCACTTGTGCCCCTCGGCAACAGACTTCAGCTCACTGCCCACAAACGATGTGTGAATGCGCCAATCACCCACGGCATTTTGAGCCATTGCGCAAAACGACATGGCCAAAGCCATCAGGAAAAATATCTTTTTTGTCATCTCAAGTAGTTTTTTCTGTATTGATGTGTATATAATTAACGCAAGAGACGGCTTTAAATTGTGTAACGGTAAGGGATTAACCGCCAGGGAGGCGGTTGCGAGGATCAATAGTTCAGATTCACCTGCTTGGGGTCGGGCAATGAGGCGTCATAGGTAAATGTGGCCCAAGTGCTCATCACCTGGCTTTCATACCGCATGTTGTACTTGACGGGCCGCAGGAATTTCACGGTCACCTCGCCTTTCACAGGCTCGCCCACCGTGCCGCGCTTCTTGACGCCTTTTTTCTCCACGATGGTACACTGCTCATCCCTGATGGTGAACACGAGGTTGACCGTCTCGTCAGGGACCAGGGTCAAGCCCGTGCGGCGAATGCGCACGCGTCCGTTATCGAGGCGTTCCAGGCACACGGTGTCCTCGGTATCGGCTCCGCCATCTTCAGGTTCAGTAATTAACTGTAGAATATGGGTACTGGGCATGCCCCGCTCGCGGCGGCCTATCATCAACGCCACGATAGCCATCGCCACCACAAACGCGAGCGTGAAAAATTCCACCGAGGTGATATCCATAGGTCACTGGAGTTTCTTGATGACCTCGCCAGCGATGATCGCTGATGACGAGGGTGACCAGTGGGTATCATTAAACAGATACACATCCATGACACCCTGTTCAACAAGAGGATGCAGGATGCGTTTAGCGAACACGAAGCAGTCCCGTTCGGAGGCCATCCACTGCTCAATGTCCTCGTTGAGCGTCTTGGCGGGATAAGGGTTGGAAGTGACCAAATCCTGATACATGTCATACTTGTCACAGGCCACGAGCAGCACCAGATTCACCCCTTTCTCCCGAGCCATAGCGATGACCTTCTCATAGCAGTCGATGATTTTGCGCTGCTGATCGGCTGTGACATCAAATCCCATCTTCACATCCTCGTTGTAGAAGTACAGCTTGGTGGGCTCATCGCCGCCGAAAACGGGTCGAGATAACGGCAGTTTATAAATCGGATTAGAGCCAAAGAAACGGTAGAAAACGAAATCCTTGACGCGCATCAAGGGACCCGCTTCCTGGCTAGGAGCAGAAACAGCCTGGTCCGATGGCTCTGGATGGAGAAAAGCCGTGTGATCGGTGACAAAGGAGCAATGACGATCCACCAGGTAGCGCTCAACCTCCTCAACGACAAGGTTCTTGACATTGGTTGAATCTATGCAGCCCAGATTGAGCACATCATAGGCCACCTGCATCGGACTGGAAAGCTTGGGATCCTGGGGGGTAAAGACCACTACCTTGCGCCCGCTCTGATGAGCCAGATAATTCACATAGTCTCCTTTCTTGCCCATGCCGCCGCCATGGGAGAACGAGTCACCGATAACGAGCACATCACAGGTATCAGACCTCAGTACCCGGTCATCATCCACACCGGTATAGTACACTTCGGGCAACAATTGAGTTCCGATGGAGTCGGCATATTCGGGTCCGCTGTCAATCAACCCAAGCCGCATCAAGTCTCCCGAGTTGTCATTTGTCACCCATAGATAGAATGCCAGGCCGACCAGCAAGAGCCAGACGGGCAGCACGGTATAGGATATTTGGATGAGAAACTTCTTCATGGCGGCATCAGAACTGGAAGTAAATGAATGTTTGCACCTGACCGGCAAAATAGAAAATCAGGAACACAATAACCGCATAGAGCGCCAGGCGCACGGGCTTTGCGGCAAACAGCCTGTAGCCATCAATCTGCAACACATGCTCACGCTCGCGCTGAATCCACTCGACAAGCATCAAACCGGCGCACCACAGCAATGTTGTAGCCATCTTCATGGTCAATCCATGCAGATTGAACAGCGACGAGGAGAACAAGCGGCTCACATAGGCACCGAAGGAGGCGAAGTCGGGCGCACGGAACAGAATCCAACCGAAGTTGACCAGCAGGAATGTCACCACCATGGCAACCAACTCACGCCATGAGGGCAGAAGACGACCAGCTGCCACCGTATCCTTGTGGGCCTTGATTCCCAACAAAATGAGTGGAATGAACAACGCGGCATGATAAAGTCCCCACAGAACAAAGGTCCAGTCGGCGCCATGCCACAGACCGCTCAAGGCAAACACGATGATGATGTTCACGATGGTGCGGCCACGCGAGCAACGGCTACCGCCCAGCGGGAAATAGACATACTGTGTGAACCAGTTCATCAGCGTGATGTGCCAGCGGCGCCAGAACTCACGCACATTGCGCGAGAAATAAGGCACCTTGAAGTTGGTTGTCAAACGGATGCCGAACAACTTGGCACAACCGATGGCGATGTCACTGTAGCCCGAGAAGTCGGCATAAATCTGGAACGAGAACAATACCGCTGCTATAAACAGGCTCAATCCAGACGCCGTTGCCAGGTTGCTCCACGAGGCATTCACCACCTCGGCACAAGTGTCGGCAATGATGAGTTTCTTGAAGAAACCCCACAACATTTGTCGCAAGCCATCTACTGCGGTGGCATAGTCGAAGCTGCGCTGACGCAACATCTGCGGCAACAGGTTAGTTGCCCGCTCGATGGGTCCCGCCACCAGCTGAGGGAAGAAACTGATGAAGGAGAAAAATGCGATGATATCCCTGGTGGGCTCAATTCTGCGTGCATAGACATCAATCGAGTAGCTCAAGGCTTGGAAGGTATAAAAACTGATGCCCACCGGCAGAATAATGTGCATGACAGGCCAGTCCATCGCCAGGCCGAATGCCTGTAACAGATGCCCCATGCTGTCCACAAAGAAGTTGAAATACTTGAAAGTGGCCAGGATACCCAAATTGAGCACTATATTGGCGGCGCTCACCGCCTTCTGCAGCGGGCGTCTCCCCTCAAAACGCTTAATGAGCAGTCCACTTGCATAGCTGCTCGACGAGGTGATGACGATAAGGATCAGGAAACGCCAGTCCCACCAGCCGTAGAAGATGTAACTGGCGACGAGAATGAGAAGGTTCTGCCATTTCAGACGCTTGAACACAAACCAGTAGAGCAGAAACACTACCGGCAGAAAGATCATGAATGTGAACGAATTAAACAGCATCTCGTCGCGTTCTCTGAATCATAGGACAAGAGGGCATGCTGAAGACGGCATGCCCTCTTGGATGAAATCTTTAATAACCAAGGACATCAATCATCACTTGATGATCATGACCGTGGCTTGGGGTGAACCATTCACCGCGGGCTGACCACCCTGGGCGGCATAGATATGGTAAATGCCCGTGGGCACACGCTCGCCGTCAACGCCAGTGGCATCCCACAACGCGCTACCCATTACCGGTCCCAATTGAGCCACCACATTGCCATCGCGGTCAGTGATGGTCAAGTAGGTGTTCTCCATCAGGTTGGTAATCTTGACCAAGCCGGTGAAGTCAGGCTCCACGGGATTGGGGAAAGCGTACATGTTGTCAAAGTTGATGGATGCGGCATCACCATCGACAACATACTCGGCCAGACCATTGTCGGTGTAGATGTAAACGCGGTCGTTGACCGTGTCACACTCGATGGTGTAAACCACATTGCTGGGAATATCGCTATTCTCGGTTGTGAAGTGATTGAAAATCTCAGTGCCGTCGGGCGAAGTGTAGTACACGCCATTGTCAGAAGCCAACCACTTGTTGTTATTACGGTCAACGCCGATATCATAAACCGAAAAACCGTCACACAGGAAACCTTTACCCTCACTGAAATTGCTCACATAGGGGCGGATAGCATGGGGATACTCCTCAAAGACAACATCGGGGTCAAAGACAAACGCACCCATCGTGTGTCCAACCCACATAAGGCCTTCACGGTCTTCCTCGATGCAGTTGATATACGACCAGTCAACCTGGCTATTATTCTGGTCGATGAAGTGGCTGATGGAGGACAGGTGATAGCTGTTAACCGTCGGGTCAGCGTTATCATTATCCCAGCAGTAGAAGCGACCGGTAATCTTACCTCTCAAGTCGCAGTCGTTGAAAATCTTCACATTATTCTTTGTGGAAACCAGGAAACGAGTGCGCTGCATGGTTCCAGTGTTGAGTACCGTCAGACCGCTTGGCACAAACCAGTCGGACTTAGACACCGTCTCGTAATCCACCTTGTCCTTAGGCAAGACCATGACAGGGCTTGTGGTATTCTTGTAAGGACTTACTACCCAAAGGTTGCCGGCTTGATCAAAAGCAGGATGTGACTTGTAGTTAGAAACCGGGGTATTATTGGTATTATAGGTGGTCACCAATTGATCATTAACCACCTTGTACAGGTTCTTCCAACCGGCACGAACATACATCGACGGATTCTGCGGGTTGAACACAAAGTCATAGCCCGCGCCCGAGGCAGTGTAGGCCGTGGCATTCTGCCATTGGCTGCCGTCATAGGTGTTGATGATATTGGGAACATTGGTAGCCACAATGTAAATCAAGGCGATGGGGCCCGATGAGCCGGCATACAACTTGTTCAAGTCACCGTTGTATTTCAACCAGAAGGGAGCATCGGTCGTTATAGAGTTCATCTTGTAGTAGACAGTGCTGCCACTGATGTGAATACCATTGGCATCATTGATCCAGACGGTGCCGTCACCCATAGGATAGCTGGTTGCCGATGCGACGGTATTGCCCACCTTGGTGGCTGTGGTGCCCGTTGCGTCGATTGTGTAGTAGAACGACTTGCTCGGGAAGTTGGCGATGAAGCCTGAAGGAGTCTTCTGGATGTTGGTGCAAGGACCGTTGTTGATTAATTCGGTCAGTGCGGGGCTGTATCCCTGGAAATCGTAGCGATAAACCTTTGACGGAGCCATCACAAATACCGTATGGTCATCAATGGGATACATCCTGCAGTCGTTGAACGAGCCACTGGGACCGAGCTCCTTGGAATAGTTATTGATGGGATCAGGATCCTCGATTTCACCATGGTAGCAGTAGCTCTTGGAAAGAATTAGCATCTCGTCACCGATGACAGCTACCGAATTGATTTTGCGACCCAGGTCATAGTTCCTTACCACCTGGAATGTGGACTCATCGATGCAGACATAGCCGTAGCCTGTTGCCACATAGGCCCTGCCGTTGGCAAAGTTGATATCATAAATCTCCTTACCCGTATAGGACGCGAGGTCACCGGTGCTGGTATCAAATGCGTAGCTGTGTACACGCACGATGAGGTCCTTGATGTTGCTGATGTTCGTCACCTTGCCGTTCTCGTCAATGACATCAATGTTGGAATTGAGATAGGCAACAAAGATCAACTTGTTCTCCCAGTCATAATAAATCTGCGAGACGCGGTTCTCAGACAAGATGTTCTGCTTACTCAGGGCAATTGTCGTAGTTGTGGCCTTGTCAAACTGATAGAGACGCTGACTGTTGACATAAAAAATCTTGTCGCCAGTGTCAAAGACATTCTGAATCAAACTGGTCACATAACTGCTATGCATTTTCCATGTGCCTGCGCTGGCACTGGCAACCGCCAATACCAACAACATCACAATCGTAAGACATTTTTTAAACATATCTAATTCGTTTAATCTATTATTCTCAACTTGCTAACATATTGATAAACAGCGAGGTAGAACGACAGAGCCATCCGAACCCACTGTATCAAATGCCAAAATTATAAAATAATAACGATAAACCGGGCTTTTTTGACAGAATATGATGCAAAAAACTTTCTTAAAAATTGCAAATTAAAGATGACTGGCTTTAGACTTTTTTCAGGTCAAAATAAAAGCTAAGGCGCATAGCCTTTAAGAATTATCTTAAGCGGCTTCGCGCCTTATTGTGATGTTAAATCCATCGATTGTCAAGCCTCTGCCGAAGCTGCGGCGGCAGCCTCGACCCACTTCTTGACCTCGTCAACAACGGGCACCTTGTAGCCCAGTTTGTACTTCTTGTTGATGTCAAGCAGGTCCTGGAAAAGCTTGCCGGGTTTCTCCAGCGCGCCCAAGGCGGTGACAGTAAGGAAGCCCGCTTTCTGAATCGGTGCCACCCATTCCTCAGGAATGCCCAATGCGGTGAATGCCTCGACCTTGTCACGGGCGGGCACCTTCTCGGGACGCATCTGCGGGAACAGCAGCACATCCTGGATGTAGCTGTTACCCGTCATGAGCATCACAAGACGGTCGATGCCGATGCCGATGCCGCTTGTGGGAGGCATGCCATACTGCAAGGCACGCAGGAAGTCCTGATCAATCACCATGGCCTCGTCGTCGCCCTTGTCGGCCAGGCGCATCTGCTCCTTGAAGCGCTCTTCTTGGTCGATCGGGTCGTTTAACTCGCTATAGGCGTTGGCCAGTTCCTTGCCGTTGACCATGAGCTCAAAGCGCTCGGTCAGGCCGGGCTTGCTGCGGTGCATTTTGGTCAGCGGAGACATCTCGACGGGATAGTCGATGATGAAGGTGGGCTGGATGAACGAGCCCTCGCAGAACTCGCCGAAGATTTCGTCAATCAGCTTGCCCTTACCCATCGTCTCGTCGATTTCAAGCTTGAGTTCCTTGCACACCTCGCGGATTTCCTCCTCGCTCTTGCCTTCCAGGTCATAACCGGTCTTTTCCTTAATGGCCTCAAGGATGGGCAGGCGACGGTAGGGTGCCTTGAAACTGATGACCTGACCGTCGATTTCGGTCTCGGGCTTGCCGTTGACAGCAATGCAGATTTTCTCCAACAGCTGCTCGGTGAACGACATCATCCAGTTATAATCCTTGTACTGGACATACAGCTCCATGCAGGTGAACTCGGGGTTGTGGTTGCGGTCCATACCCTCGTTGCGGAAGTTCTTGCCAATCTCGTAAACGCCCTCAAAACCGCCCACTATCAGGCGCTTGAGGTACAGCTCGGTGGCGATGCGCATATACATGGGGATGTTTAATGCGTTGAAGTGGGTGATGAAAGGACGAGCCGTGGCACCACCGGCGATGGCCTGCAGCGTCGGCGTCTCGACCTCGGTGTAACCGGCATCGTCAAGCACCTGGCGCATCGTCTTAACCACCATGGCGCGCTTCAAGAATGTATCTTTCACCCCGGCATTGACCACCAGGTCCACATAGCGCTGGCGATAACGCAACTCAGGATCCTCAAAGGCGTCATAGGTTACACCATCCTTCTGCTTTACCACGGGCAGCGGCTTCAACGACTTGCTCAGCAGCTTGAGCGACTGGGCGTGGACGCTGATCTCGCCGGTCTGGGTGCGGAACACATAGCCTTCAACACCTACGAAATCACCCATGTCGAGCAACTTCTTGAACACAGTGTTATACAATTCCTTATCCTCTCCGGGGCACAGGTCATCACGGCTTACATAGACCTGCACACGGCCCTTGGAGTCCTGCAACTCAAAGAAGGAAGCCTTGCCCATGATGCGGCGGTTCATCATGCGTCCGGCGATGCTCACCTGACGGGGCGCTGCATCATCACTGAAGTTAGCGATAATGTCATCGCTGTAGGCATTCACCACATACTCGGCGGCGGGATACGGATTGATACCCAAAGCCTTGAGCTGCTCCAGGCTGTTGCGGCGGATAATCTCTTGTTCGCTTAATTCAAGTACATTCATTGCATTTATCGTGTATTGATTGATTTCACTGATTTAAACTAAACTGCAAAATTAGTGAAAAATTTTTACATTGAGCGCCTTTTTCTCCCCAGATGATGACAACCATCAAGAAATAGGTCACCCAATATAGGATTTGATAGAAAGATTTATAGGATAAAAGAGCGTTTAAGAAGCGGATTTCTTGTAGGGCTTGCCCAAGAGGAAGGGGAGATAGCGCTCGATGAGGATGGCGAGCGGGTAAAGGATTATCATCACGGCAATGGCGATGGCTACCTTCAACAGGATGTTGTCGTCAAAGACGGCTTGTCCCGCCACCTTGCCGACGACCATCTTAATGATGCCGATAAGGTAGTTCTGCAAGGCCAGGTAAGTGATGCCGGTGATGGCGACAGTCTGGGCAACGCGGCTCACGCCGTGATGCTTCTCCAGCCACTTGCACACGGCTGTGTAGAGCGGTAATACGAGGATAACAGCCTCGGGGGCAAGGACATAAGCGACATCCTTATTGATGTTCAACGGGGCGACGATAAGGAAACCCAGCCCCAATGCGGCACACAGCAGCCACAACAAAGAACGACCCCGGGTGTCGAAATTGAATTTCTCCACCAATGGATGGCAACAGTTGCCCAAGGCATAGATGGGCATATACAGGAAAGCCTTGTCGAGATTCCAATAACGGAACCATGGCACATCGGGCAAGACAAACAGGGACAGGCTCAGCAAGAAGGCCACCACAAGCGGCCAATAGCCCGACAAATACTTCTTAATGGGGTAATAGATGACCTGCATCGTGAACAGGGCAGCCAGGAACCAGAAGGGGCCCAGCACGACATCGGGCGTGCCCTGGATAAACTGCCACACGGGTGTAAGCGTGTCAATGGCCTGTTCCTCAGGACCGGCCATGCGACGCCCCACCACAAGCCACAGCGCATAAAAAATGATGAAAAAGGTAGTGAAGGGCACCAGAATCTGGCGGGCACGATGCGACAGGAAAGAGAGGAAACCTTTCTGCTTAGCAAAGTTGAACAGGTAGCCCGCGGCAAAGAAGAACACCGGCGCGCCCATGTTGAAGAGCGCTGCCTCATGGGCGTTGTCGTAGCGCGGCGGTGTGTGGTACACCACCACGAGGAACATCGCGATGAGCTTCATGTAGTCGAGCCAAGCCTGCCTTTTCATAATCAATAAAAACTACGAATTACGCGAATTGAACTAATTTTCCCTGATTAAAAACTTAGAATAATTCGCGTAATTCGTAGTTAAAAGATGATCAGTCGATGATATCAAAGCCAGTGTAGCGCTGCAAGGCCGCGGGGATGCGGATGCCCTCAGGCGTCTGGTTGTTCTCGAGCAAGGCGGCCACGATGCGCGGAAGAGCCAGTGCCGAGCCGTTGAGGGTGTGGCACAGGTGGGTCTTCTTGTCATCGCCACGGTAGCGGCACTTGAGGCGGTTAGCTTGGTAAGTCTCGAAGTTGGAGACGCTGCTCACCTCGAGCCAGCGCTGCTGGGCCGCCGACCATACCTCAAAGTCGAAGGTGATGGCACTGGTGAAGCTCATGTCGCCACCGCACAGACGCAAGATGTGCCACGGCAGTTCGAGTTTCTCGAGCAGACCCTGGACATGGTCCTTCATCTCCTCGAGAGCGGCATAGGAATCCTCGGGACGCTCGATGCGAACGATCTCGACCTTGTCAAACTGGTGCAGACGATTCAAGCCGCGCACATCCTTACCGTAGGAGCCAGCCTCACGACGGAAGCATGCCGAGAAAGCGCAATTCTTCTTGGGCAGT
The DNA here is from genome assembly GCA_017619255.1 of Muribaculaceae bacterium. Classification (GTDB taxonomy): domain Bacteria; phylum Bacteroidota; class Bacteroidia; order Bacteroidales; family Muribaculaceae; genus Sodaliphilus. Next base: position 11,018 of record JAFZSS010000108.1, on the reverse strand, counting down.
TCTTCCTGCGGGATGATGACATCGCGGTACATGTTGGTCACGGGAACCTCGGCAGTGGGAATCAGGTAGAAGTTATCCACCTGGCAGTGGTACATCTGGCCCTCCTTATCGGGCAACTGGCCGGTGCCCAGTCCTGATGCCTCGTTGACAACGAAAGGCGGTTCAATCTCCACATAGCCTGCCTTGCCGGCCTCGTCGAGGAAGAACTGAATCAAGGCGCGCTGCAAGCGTGCGCCCTTTCCCACATAGACGGGGAAACCTGCGCCCGTGATTTTCACGCCCAGGTCAAAATCGATGAGATTGTATTTCTTCGCCAAGTCCCAGTGCGGAAGCGCGTCCTCAGGGAGTTCGGGCATCTTGCCGCCGGTCTTCTCAACGACATTGTCCTCGGCAGTACGGCCTTCGGGTACGCCGCTGTAGGGCACATTAGGCACGCTCAACAGGATTTCGGTAATCTCGTCCTGAGCGGCTGTGAGGTTGTCGTCAATCTCTTTGTTAGCGGTCTTGAGGTCGGCCACCTGAGCCTTGACATTCTCGGCCTCGTCACGGTTACCCTGTTTCATGAGGGCACCGATCTGTGCAGCCATTTTATTGAGTACTGCGGCATTGTCGTCGCGTTGTTTCTGCAGTGCACGGCGCTGCTTGTCCAGTTCCACGATGCGCATGATGGGCTCACGGCCATCAAAGTGCTTGACGGCAAGGCGGCGAATCACATCCTCAGGGTCCTGGTTAATGAGTTGTAATGTCAGCATTATGTTTTTAGTTTCTAGTCTTTAGTTTCTAGTCCCTAGTCCTTAGTTTTTAGTTATTGGTTGGCGGAGAGAAGTTCTTTAACTTTAGCGCTGATGGCACGGCCCTCGGCACGACCGGCAAGCTGCTTGGTGGCGACACCCATCACCTTGCCCATATCCTTCATGCTCGAAGCTCCTGTCTGCTCGATAATGGACTTAACATGGGCTGTGAGCTCCTCGTCATTCATCTGCTTGGGCAGGAATTCCTCGATGACAGCGGCCTGCAGCAGCTCCACATCGGCCAAGTCTTGACGCCCCTGGTCGGTGTAAATCTGCGCGCTTTCCTTGCGCTGCTTTGCCATACGGACGAGTACCTTCAGGGCGTTTTCGTCACTTACTTCACCATTGTTACCTGGTGCTGTCTTGACAATCAGGAACTCGGCCTTGATGCCCCTGAGGGCCTCCAGCCTACCCTTGTCATGGGCTTTCATCGCCTCCTTGATGCCATTGTTGACTTGATCAAAAATGCTCATTGTATTCTCCTCCTCAATCATTCATTGATAATCTGCCATAGGCATTTACTCACCGAAGTCGATGGTCGGGGAATCACTGCCACCACGCTTGGGAGTCTTGGGGACCTCGACGGGACGCTCCTGGTTGACGGCCTGCTGGCGCTCCTTGATTTGATTACGGAAATCGGGCTTGCGCCTGTAGGTGGGCGTCTTCTCAATCATGTCGATGACATCATCATCATCCATCTCATCGGGTGTGAGCACGATGTAGCGGGCACGGTTCTGTGCCAGCTCTTGCTTGATGATGGCTTCCTCGCCATATTCCTTCCTCAGACGCTCAGCGTCCGAGATGGAGGAATGGCTCATCACGGGCTCGCGACGCGGAGCCACCATGGATGCGGATGATTCAACCTCACCTTCGAGCGATACATTGAAACCTGCAGCGAGGACAGTAATCTTGATCTGGCCATCCTCGAGGGTACGGTCATGAGCGGTACCCCAGATAACATCTACCTCACGGTCAAAATTGGCCATGAAGTCCTGAATCTCGGTTGTCTCACCCATGCGCAGCGGTGTCTCGCTATCGGGGTTGAAATAGACATTCATCAGAATCTTGCGTGAACCGTAAACATCACGGTTCTTGAGCAGCGGCGATTCCAAGGCGTCCTCGATAGCCTTAGACACTCGATGTTCACCCACACCATAGCCTGAGCTGATGATGGCAGCGCCACCGTTGCGCAGAGTAGTATTCACATCGTTGAAGTCAAGGTTGATGACACCATTGACGGTAATCAAGTCACTGATGCTGCGAGCCGCAATCGTCAAGGTGTCATCGGCTTTACCGAAGGCATTGGTGAAATCGAGGTCACTGTAAATCTCAGTCAAGCGCTGGTTGTTAATGATGAGCAGGGCATCAACATACTTACCCATCTCATCGGCACCGGCGAGCGCCTTGAGAATCTTCTTGGGTCCCTCAAACAGGAAGGGGATGGTCACGATACCGATGGTGAGGACTCCCTTCTCGCGGGCAATGCGTGCCACCACGGGCGCAGCACCGGTACCAGTGCCGCCACCCATACCGGCGGTAATGAAGACCATCTTGGTGTCGTCATCAAAGAGGGCGGCGATCTCAGCCTCACTCTCCTCGGCGGCACGCTTAGCGGTCTCGGGAATGTTGCCGGCACCGAGGCCGTGGGTCGTGTTCGGACCGAGCAACACGCGGTTGGGCACCGGTGACTCGTTAAGTTGCTGACGGTCGGTGTTGAGGACGACAAAGGAGACGCCCTCGATGTTCTGCATGTACATGTGGTTGATGGCATTGTTGCCACCGCCACCGACGCCCATCACCTTGATGATGGTGGGCATCTGCCTATTATCCTGGAAGCCCGAGTTCTTGTCGAGCGTCGACATGATGTCTTGACCAGTCTCGCGCTGAACCTGGCTATTACCATTGAAATTGATATTGTTCTCTTCCATATTGTGATTGTTGTTATAATTCGGGTAAATGGGTTCTTAACACGGTTTACTGGTCATCGTCCATATTATCATCATCCTCAGACAAGAGACCGGAAAGTTTTGTCTTCCAGGAATCCCAACGGCTTGTTTTGCGCTGCTTCGTGGCTTTCTTGCCAGGACGCGTGGGCGCTGGTGCCGGTTCAGGTTCAGTCCTGACAGGACGCTGCGGACCATTGAAGACAGGACCATCCTCGTATTTGTTAAGCTCAACACAGGTCTCACCCGGCTCGATCATCTCGGCGGCCTTGGCCAACAGCGAGAACACCTCGATGTATTCCATGCGGTTGATTTCAGGATTGAGGATGTTGAGCGTGGGCGGGTTCTGTCCCATGCGCACCTTGATCTTGATGGTCTCCTCCATCTTCTGCGGCAGGCCACCCAAATGGGCACTGCCACCGATGAGGACAATGCTCTGGATAGCATCCGAGGCCATACCGGCATCGGCTATCTGCTGATTGATGTTAGCGATAATCTCACCGGCACGGGCACTGATATATTTTGCTGCCTCGGGGGCATTGACATTCTCGATGGTCACATTGCTTACATTGCTGGGGTCAAGCGGGTTGTTGATGTTCTTCTTGACATTCTCGGCAGTCTCCTCGAGTACACTCATGCCGTTCATCACATCACGCGTGAGGTTGCGGCCACCCAGGGGAAGGGTGTTGAGATAGATAAGGGCTTTGTTCTTGTAGATGGAAACCGTCGTGGTCTCGGCACCCATATCCACGAGCATGCAACCGAGTTCACGGTCGCTGTCGCTCAGGATTTGCTCGCCCACAGCCAGCGGGGTAACGATATAGTCCTTGGCAGGGATGCCGAAGTTCATCAATCGGTTGAGATTGAGCTTGAGCGCCGGCTTGGCGACGATGAGGTTGACCTTGATTTTTATGGAAGAGCCAAACTGTCCCACGGGATTGGGCGTTTCCACCTTGTCAACATAGAAAGCGCGTGGCACGATGTCCACGGTGTCATGGTTGCGAATCGGGGTGCTCGTTGCTTCATGAATGATGCGGTCAATCAGCTCTTTGGTGATGGCCTCGGTAGTACCGACGCTGCGGTTCACCTCACTGACGATGCTGTGCAGTGACCTGCCGCTCACACCCATATAAACTTGGGTCACGCGTCCGTCCACCATTCCTTCCAGATTCTTAAGTATGTGATTAATGCTTGTCTTGATGTTCTCCACATTCTGCACGATGCCATACCTGACACTGTTGACATGCTTCTCCTCCTGCAGATGCTTTACACTCAAGTAACCAGCCGAAGTCTTCTCGGCAATGGCTCCAACGATTTTGGAACTGCCGATTTCAAGTGCTACAATGTATTGGTTCTTTTCCATAAAAATGATTGATATATTTTATTTGTTGTTGTTATGATTAATTATTCTTCTTGTTTTCGGGGGTAGTCTTTTTCTCTTCAGCAGCTACCAGCTTAGCGTCTTGCTTCTGTTGCTCGTCGCGCTTGGCATCGGCCGCCGTTCCGGTAGTCATCGTTTCGATGTCGGGCAATTGCTCATCGTCATCAGGGTCATACTCGATGGTCTGCGGCACCGCCTTGACTCGCCTGGTGGCTACAACCTGATGGTCCCATTTCACCGAGATGGTGTCAAACGCATTCCACCCTCTCTTAGGCATCACCTCGCGATAGAACAGCTTGAGCTTGGCAAACTTGTTCTCAAAGTCCCTGGCATTGCCGATGTTGACGACATGGCCGCTGATGTCGGGAACGATGATGATGTTGTTGGTGTCACGCACACAGTACATCGTCACCAGCGAGTGGAGCAGCGAGTCCCGCTCGATATACTCCACGAGGGGCAGGATGCGGGTCACAGGGTACTGCTTGGTGAAATGCCCTTGCACGACGGGCACATCGCAATGATAGTTAGGCGTCGCGGCCATGCGCTTCCCCACCCTGTTGACATAGTAAGATTCAGCTCCGTCAAAGATACGGAGAACGGGCACAATCTGACTCACCTTGATGAGGATGCGTCCATCCTGGCATTTCACGATGTCGGCATTCTCAAGATAAGGCGAATTCCTGAGCGACTGCTCAATGGCGGTGGCATCGATATCATCCATGCGCTTCCCCTTGAGCTGGATGCCCTGGGACTTGAGGTCGTTGAGAACACCCTCGGGGGTGACAAAGGTGGTGCTGTCGGAATTGACGACAACGACATCGACCGTGGTACAATGCTCGCTCTTGGACTTGCCGCGAGCCCACAGTACACCGGCGGTAAGCGCCACTGCCATGACCACCAGAATGCTATATTGTATCAGCTTTCTCAACGCTTTTGCTTCTTAAATTCGTCACAAATTTGTGGCAGCAGATTGGCGATGTCGCCGGCACCCGCTGTCAATAAAATGTCAAAATTACTCAAATGTATTGACTTAATCAAATTTTCTTTTGAGTAAATGCATTTTTTAGCACTTATTATATTTTCAAGTATCATTTCACTGGCCACTCCGGGGATGGGTTCCTCGCGAGCGGGGTAGATGGGCAACAGGATGACCTCATCGGCCAGAGAAAGCGCTGCAGCAAAGCCATCAGCAAAATCACGGGTGCGCGTGTACAGGTGTGGCTGGAAAATCACTGTCAGCCGCCTGCCGGGATACAGGCTGCGCACCGATGAGATACTTGCCTGCAACTCACCAGGATGATGGGCATAGTCATCAATCATCACCTTGCCGTGGTCTCCAGGCTCCTTGAGCCAGAACTCAAAACGACGCTTGGGCCCCATAAAGGTGGCGATGGCTTCACGCATCCCGTCGAGGGGCGCGTCCACCAACCTGCAGGCCGCCATCGCGGCAATGGCGTTCTCGATATTGATGTCCACCGGCACGCCCAAACTAATGTTTTCCACCGTTTCCCACGGCGTTACCAGGTCAAAGGTGATTTCGCCATCGCCCTTGCGGATACCCTGGGCATGGAAGTCGCCCTCGTCTCGACTGTAAGTATAGGTCTTCACACCCTCTCCCACACGCGGTTTCAATGCCAAGCCGGTGTGCACGATGAGTGCGCCGCCAGGCTGGATAAGTTCGGTGAAATGAGCGAAACTCTCGAGATAATTCTCGGCTGTGCCATAGATGTCCAGATGGTCGGGATCGGTCGAGGTCACCACTGCGACATAGGGTCTCAAGTGATGGAACGAGCGGTCAAACTCGTCGGCCTCGATGACCGAGTAAGGGCTCGTGGACGACAGCAGGAAATTGCTGTCGTAGTTGCGCAACACACCGCCGAGAAAGGCGTTGCACCCCACGCCCGAACTGTGCAGGATGTGGGCCGCCATACTCGATGTGGTGGTCTTACCGTGGGTGCCGGCAAAGCACAGGGCCTTGCTGTGTGAAGTGACGACACCGAGCAGGGCTGCGCGCTTGACCACATCAAAGCCATGCTCGCGGAAATAGGTCAGCCCCTTGTGACTGTCGGGAACAGCAGGGGTATATACCACCAGCGTGCGCTCGGGGTCACGGCACCAGTCTGGGATAAGTGCGGGGTCCTCGTCAAAGTCGATGTGTACCCCCTCCTGCTCCAGGGCATGCGTCAAGTCACTGGGCGTGCGGTCATAGCCTGCCACTCGCTTTCCCTTTGCCAAGAAATAACGCTCCAGGGCAGCCATCCCGATGCCACCCGCTCCCACAAAATACAGTGAATCAAATTCCTTCATGATCATCCTATGTATTGAGCCGTTCAGGCTTTGTTGCTGTCAATGATTTTTTCCACTTCATCCACGATGTGTTCGGCGGCATCGCGCAGCGCCATCTTCAGAACATTCCTGCCCAGCGATGCCGTTTTCTCGTCGTCAATGACCGTGGCAAGCATGGTTTCCACCATCGTGGAAACGGCGTCGGCGTCGGCCACCATAATGGCGGCATCATGGTTGACAAGCGCCATGGCGTTCTTGGTCTGATGATCCTCGGCCACATTGGGCGAGGGCACCAGAATGGCAGCCTTGCCCAACAACTGCAACTCGGAAATGGAACTGGCACCGGCACGGGATACAACCAGGTCGGCAGCACGGTAAGCCATATCCATATTGCTGATGAAGGGCATCTGAGTAACATTCTTCACACCTGACGCCTCCAGCGCCTCACGGCACTGCTGGTCATATATCTTACCTGTCTGCCAGATGACCTGAACACCATAAGTGTCCCCTATCTGCTTGAGGCCAGCCATCATGGCATTGTTGATGGTGCGTGCTCCCAGGCTGCCGCCGATGATGAGAATGGTCTTCTTGTTGGGGTCCATTCCCATGGCCTGGCGTGCCTGCTCGGGGGTCGCGCCACATTCCAGCAGGTTGCGTCTCACGGGGTTGCCGGTGAGGACAATCTTGTCCTTAGGGAAGAAACGCTCCATGCCCTCATAGGCGACGCAGATGCGCTCGGCCTTGGCCGCCAACAACTTATTGGTCACGCCGGCAAAGGAGTTCTGCTCCTGCAACAGCGTGGGGATGCCTTTCTTCTGTGCGGCCTTCAACATCGGTCCGCTGGCATAACCGCCCACGCCGATGGCGATGTCGGGCTTAAATTCCTTGAGAATGTTGCGGGCCTTGCTCATGCTCTTGAGGAGCCTGGAGACCACGACGACATTTCGCAACAAGTTCTTGCGGTCAAAGCCGCTCACGGGCAGGCCAATGATTCTATAGCCCGCAGCGGGCACTTTCTCCATTTCCATACGCCCCTCGGCTCCGACAAACAGGATGTCGGCCTCGGGATGGCGACGACGCACCTCGTTGGCGATGGACAAGGCGGGGAAGATGTGTCCTCCCGTTCCGCCACCACTCACCAGAACATTGATTTGTTTGTTACTTCCAGACATTTTTTGCAGGTATTTCAGTTGGGTTTGCGGCGTCAAGGCCCTCAATGATGGGAACCTCTTCGGCCTTGTTTTTCTTATTTCCATTGGCGATGGTGCGGCTCACGCTCAGCATCACGCCAAAGGCGATGCTGATAACGATGATTGATGTACCACCCTTGGAGATGAGGGGCAGCGGCTGTCCCGACACGGGGAACACGCCCACATTGATGGCCATGTGGAACAAGGCCTGGAATGTGATGAACGATGCCATGCCGATGACCAGCAGCGAGGGTAACACACGCTTGCTGCGCCGCACAATCATCGCGGCACGCCCCAATAGCGAGAGGTAGAGCAAGAGCACAAAGATACCACCCACCAGTCCCAATTCCTCGACAATAATCGAGAAGATATAGTCACTAAAGGCTAACGGCAGACGGCTGCACTCGCGGGACTTGCCCACGCCCTTGCCGAACACGCCACCATGTGCCTGTGCCATGCGGGAGAATATCTCCTGCTGGTTCTTGGGTGTGATGGGACGATACATCAACGAGTCACTGTGCCACCACTCATGCAGGCGGTTCTTCCAAGTGCCGCTGCGTAAACGATTGCCCGATTGCTGACCATCTGATGAAGTCTCATTCATAACGACCGAGGAGGAGGGCATTGAGTTCATGTTCATCTCCTTCTGTGTCTCGTTGAACACCTCCTGTTTCTTGTCATTGTTCTGCTTGATGATGAAGAATAGACCCATCATGACAACGAAGAAACCCATCAGATACCAGATTTTCTTGAACTGGGCTCCACCGATAAGCAGCATCGAGAAACTGATAGCCACCAGCAACAGGGTGTTGGTCAAGCCACTGCGGATCATCAGAAGGCCATACAGCGCAACGACAAAAGCAGCGCCCATCATGCCCTTATTACTGATGTCTCTGTTCTTTTGAGACTTGGCGAAAATATAGGACAGTATAGTGACTATCGATAACTTGGCCAACTCGGCCGGCTGCAGGGTGACAAGACCCGGGATAAGGGTCATGGCACGCCGGGCACCGTTGATGACCTCACCAAATAACATCACATAAATCAAGCTCACCACAGTGATGACCGCCAAACCCGGAATCATCGCATAGAGAAACTTGGGCTTGTTATAGTCGATGCGCTGCAACAACAACACACATGCGGCACCAGCGCCCAAGAAGATGCATTGCTTGATGATGGGCATATAGATGCCCTGGGCCGCGATTTCACGGCTCGAGGCGCTGTAGCTCTCGACAATCGATATGATAAGCAGTGTGATATAGATGCCCCAGATCCAAGGGTCACCATATTTCTGCGAGATTTCGTTGTACCTATTTGACTTTTCGGCAGGGGACATAGGGGATAATATAGGACTATTGTATGTTTTAATCGTTATGTTTCATCTTGTTGACACACTCCCTGAACTGGTTGCCGCGGTCGGCCATGCCGTTGAAGAGGTCAAAGCTGGCGCAACAGGGCGACAACAGCACAGTGTGGCCCTCGCGAGCGAGGCTGCGGCACTTTTCCATGCACTCGGGCATGCTGGTCGCATCGGTCACTACGGGCACCATGCCGTCAAAGAAGTCATGCAGCTTGGCGTTGTCCTTGCCCAGACACACGATGGCTGTGACTTTCTCCTTGACCAACGGCGCAATCTGGCTGTAATCGTTGCCCTTGTCGATACCGCCCAGAATCAGCACACACGGCTCATTGACGCTCTCGAGCGCATACCAGCAGGCATCGACATTGGTGGCCTTGCTGTCATTGATGTAACGCACGCCATCGACCGTATCGACATACTCCAGACGGTGAGGCACTGCCTCAAAGTCGGCCAAAGCCTCACGGATGACATCCTTGCGGATGTCGAACACCTGTGCCGACAAACCGGCAGCCATGGTATTATAGACATTGTGCAGCCCCTTGAGCGACAACTGGTCGCGGGGAATGTCCCAATGGTCACCGTCAACATTGAAATTGAGCACGCCCTCGTGTACCCAGGCCGCGCACCTATTGTCGTCGTCACCGGTAAAGCCCAGCAGGCGTGACTCCAGATGGTGGCGATGCAACTGGGATGCAATGACGGGGTCGTTCTGCCAGAAGATGAAGGAGTCTTCGCCGGTCTGGTTCTGCGTGATGCGGAACTTAGCGGCTGCATAGTTCTCCATCTTGTACTCGTAGCGGTCCAAATGGTCGGGCGTGATGTTGAGCAGCACAGCCACATTAGCCTTGAACTCATACATGTTGTCGAGCTGGAAACTGCTCAACTCGATGACATACACATCATGATGCTCGGTGGCCACCTGCAACGCCAGGCTGCGGCCCACATTGCCCGCCAGGCCCACATTTAGGCCCGCCTTCTTGAAAATATGGTAAGTGAGCTTGGTGGTCGTGGTCTTGCCGTTGCTACCGGTGATGCACACCATCTTGGCATCGGTGTAGCGCCCCGCGAACTCTATCTCGCTCACGATGGGAATCTTTTTCTCGATGGCACGCGCCACCATGGGAGCCGTGTCGGGGATACCCGGGCTCTTCACTATCTCGTCGGCATTGAGGATCTTCTCGGGGGTGTGCCCTCCTTCCTCCCAGGCGATGTCATACTGGTTGAGCAGGTCCTTGTAGGTTTGCCCGATGCTGCCGGCATCGCTCAGCCACACATCCATGCCCTTGACCTTGGCCAGCACCGCGGCACCCGCGCCGCTCTCGCCACCGCCTAATACTACTAATCGTTTTGCCATATTCTCTTGTTGGGTTTACTCTGGTTTTTATCGAATCTTGAGGGTCACAAATGTCAATGCCGCCAGCAGGATGCTCACCAGGAAGAAACGCATCACAATCTTGGCCTCGGGGATGCGATGGTCCGGGGTCTTGATCTTGTAATCCCATGTGAGTTTCTCGGGATCGGCGGTGAAATGATGGTGCAGTGGCGTCATCTTGAACAGGCGCATGTTCTTGCCCTTGTGACGCTTGACATACCACACCTGCAGGATAACCGACAACTCCTCAATCAGGAAGATGCCACACAACAGGGGAATGAGCCACTCCTTACGGATGAGCACGGCAAACACCGCGATGATGCCGCCCAGACACAAGCTGCCCGTGTCACCCATGAAGACCTGGGCCGGATAGGAGTTATACCACAGGAAGCCGATGGTGGCTCCAATGAATGCGGCGGCATAGACTACCAGTTCACTGCTATCCGGGATGTACATGATATTCAGGTAGGATGAATAGATGACATTACCCCCCAGATAGCACATAATCGCCAGGGCAACGCCAATAATCGCCGAGGTTCCTGTCGCCAGTCCGTCAACACCATCAGTCAAGTTGGCGCCGTTGCTCACGGCAGTGATGACAAAGATGGTCACCAGGATGAACAGAATCCATCCGCCCAACTGTTTGTACTTGCCCATCCAACCGGTGAAATAGGCGTAGTCGAAGTTGTGGTTCT
>JAFZSS010000107.1 GCA_017619255.1 Muribaculaceae bacterium | reverse complement strand
GAGGACAACAACGAGGGGAACCGCATCACCAGTTATGCCTTCTCGTTTTCTACAGGCGATGTCATCGACACCCTGCAGGTCTCGGGCATTGTGCTCAGGGCCAAGGACCTTGAACCCATGCAGCATGTGCTGGTGGGCATCCACAGCAACCTCGACGACACGGCATTTACCTCGCAGCCCTTTGAGCGCATAGGCCGCACCAACGACAAGGGCGAGTTCACCTTGCGCGGACTCAAACCGGGCAACTATCATATTTTTGCCCTCAACGATATGGACGGCGACTATAAGATGGCGCGCAGCGAAGACTATGCCTTTATTGACGAGGTCGTCGTGCCCACGGTGCAGGAATATGCCTCACAAGACACCACCTTCACCTTCGACCATCGTGTCGATACCATTGTGGCGGCTTCACACTACGATTATCTGCCCAACGACATCTTCTTACCCATGTTTAACGAGGATGTCAAGACGCTCTATCTCAAGAAAGTGGAGCGGCAGGGCCGAAACAGGATATTTGTGCAGTTTGGCGCTCCCACCGAGTTGCCGCAACTCACTATCATCAAACCTCAGAATTACCGCCCCGACTGGTACCGCCTGGAGCGTAACGAGACGAACGACTCCATCTACTACTGGATTACCGACTCCACCCTGATTAAGACCGACTCCATCATGGCTCAATTCCAGTACCTGAAGCCCGACAGTTTGGGCAACCTGGTTACCGCCACCGATACCGTCAGGCTCAATGCCCGCACCTCTACCTCGGAGCTCAAAGCTGCCGCCGAAAAGAAAAAGGAACGGGAAAGTTGGCAAAAAGACCTTGAAAAGATAGAGCAGCGGCGCGACAAACTCGTTGCCGAAGGCAAGGATGCTACCGAAGCCGAAGAAGACATCAAGGCATTGCGCGAGAAACTTGCCTACAAGAAAGATCCGCTCAAGTTCAACCTGTTCAAGACGGGTACTCTGGATGTGACTGACAGCATTGGTTTCATTTTTGATGTGCCGCTCGACACCATTGTGCAAGACCGTGTGAAACTTGAAATCATGCAGCCCGACAGCACTTGGGCGCGTGTCAATGCACCGCTGAAGCAGGTCTCTGAAACCGACATCAAGCGCTATTTTATAGATATGCCGCTCCAGCCTGAGGCCAACTACAGGATGACCCTCGACTCGCTTGCAATCACCTCGGTTTATGGTCTCACCAACGACTCCACAGGCTTTGCCTTCAGTGTCAAGTCGCTCGACGAGTATGGCGATATTGTCCTGTATGTCAATTCCACCGACAGCGCATTTGTAGAATTGCTCAACAATCAGGACAAACCCATTCGCACTCTTAAGGTGCAGGGGGGAATGGTGCATTTCGAGCACCTGTTGCCAGGCAGCTACTTTGTGCGGCTTGTAAAGGATGCCAACCTCAACGGCGTGTGGGATCCTGGCAACTATGCGCAGCACCAGCAGCCCGAGGAGGTCTATTACTACCCCGATGCACGCAAACTCAGGGTGCGCAAGAACTGGACCAGCGAGGAGACCTGGAACATCTACGAGACCCCCGTCAATCTGCAGAAACCTGAAACCATTGTGCGCAATAAGCCTGAGCGCAAGAAGGATTTGCTGGAGAAGAAGACGAAGAAATCGACCGACGAGGAGGAAGACGACGAGTTCAACTCCTCGGGCTTTGGCAACGATGCCTACAGCGGTAACAAGTATCGCGACTACCAAGACACCAAATCGAACAAGCGGACAACGCCGCGTGGAGGCAAGTCAATCTCGAGATAACAAGAATTAAAGAAAACTAACATATTATGGAGAACTTTTTCGACACCATCTCTAACGCCATTATCGCCGTAGCCGACTTTATCTGCGGCTATCCTGAGTTTTGTCTGCTGATAGGCGGCGGCTTGTTCCTGTTCCTTTTTTCGGGAGCTGTTTCCATCCGTCGTCTGCCTTGGGCCATGCGTGCCTTGCGCAACAAGCAGGCCACCGACCAGGGAATACAGACGGGCCAGATCAGCTCGGTGCAGGCATTGTTCAGTGCCATTGCCGCCACGGTGGGCATGGGCAACATTGCCGGTGTGGCGGTGGCCCTGACGGTGGGCAATGGCAATCCCGGTGTGGTATTCTGGATGTGGGTGAGTGCCCTAGTGGGCATGAGTACCAAATTCTTTGAGGGTTCACTCAGCATCATGTATAAAGGTAAGGACAGCGCCGGCGAGGTGCAAGGTGGCCCCATGTATATCATCACCCAAGGGCTTGGCAAGAAATGGAAACCGCTAGCCGTGGCATTCGCCATCTTTGGCCTGGTGGGCACCCTGTGCGTGTGGCAGGCCAACCAGCTGGTGGAGTCGGTCACCACAGTATTCACCACCCCTATGGGCATTGAGAACACTGCCATGCTGAGATTCATTATGGGTGTGATTATGGTGCTTATTGTGGCAGCTGTGATTCTCAAGGGCATCAAGCGCATAGCCGCAATTGCCTCGAAAATGGTACCCCTCATGGTGGCGCTTTACCTTATCATGGTGCTGGTTATCATGGCACTGAACTACAAGGAAGTTCCCGGCGTGTTTGTTTCAATCTTTAAAG
>JAFZSS010000106.1 GCA_017619255.1 Muribaculaceae bacterium | reverse complement strand
GTAGGGGATAGAGGTGGAGGGCGTTGCGGAATTGCGCTGCCGCCAGTTCGGCACGCTCTACGTTATCGCCGTCACACTTGTTGATGACAATGCCGTCGGCCATCTCCATGATGCCGCGCTTGATGCCCTGCAGTTCGTCACCTGTACCTGCCAGCTGGATGAGCAGGAAGTAGTCCACCATCGAGTGGACGGCAATCTCGCTCTGTCCTACGCCGACGGTCTCGACGAAGATGGTATCGTAGCCAGCCGCTTCACACAGCACGATGGTCTCGCGCGTCTTGCGTGCCACACCGCCCAGTGAGCCTGCCGAAGGGGAAGGGCGGATGAACACATCGGGCTCGATGGCCAGGCGTTCCATGCGCGTCTTGTCACCCAGGATGGAGCCTTTGGAACGCTCACTGCTTGGGTCGATGGCCAGGACCGCCAGTTTGTGGCCCTGCTTAATGACATGCATGCCGAAGGAGTCGATTGATGTGCTCTTGCCTGCTCCAGGAACGCCTGTGATGCCGATGCGTCGTGAGTTTCCCGTGTAGGGGAGGCATTTCTCAATGACCTCCTGGGCAATGATCTGGTGCTCTGCATTACGGCTCTCGACCAGTGTCACCGCTTGTCCCAGCACGGCTCGATTGCCCTTGCGGATACCCTCCACATATTCGGCTGGCGTCAATTGCGGTTTGCGCTTGCGTTTCAGGTAAGGGTTCACGCTCGGCAACTGCTCCACGCCGCTGTTCACCTGCAATCCGGTGTACTGCTCATCGTTTTCAGGATGTTGCATCGAGGGACATTCTTCGGTATGTTGAACGATTTTAGTCTTCTTTGCCATTATGTTTTGTGTTTTAATTTCTCTTGTTTTCGATGATGCCCACCAGGCGTATCGTCTGGCGTGGCGTTTCGGGGTCGTTGCACATCAGCGTGAGCGGCACATTGAGCAGTTCGCCGTCTATCTGGGCCGTGTTCACTGTGATGGTAACAGTCGCTTTCTTGTCGCGCTTGATTTCCATACGGTCGGCACTCACTGTGATGCCCTCGTCCTCAGGCACCCATAGCCGCCTGATGGCGAGCGGGTCTTTGCCCTTGTTGGTGATGGTGAAAGTGCGTGTGACGGTTTCACCGGCAGTCATCGTGCCAAAGTCGATGCGGTCATCGCAGTCCACTCTCACGACGGGGGCGTTCTTTCGTTGCTCGTCGGTAAGGCGGTCGAAATTTTCCAGCACTTGTGCCATCACATGGATATCGGCTGAGCCGGCTTGCGTGTCCGACGGTTGGTGCAAGGGTTCGCATGTCAGTGTCAGGGTATCGGTGTTGAGTCCCCATAACGGCGCATGTCCTGAGAGGTAATGGGCCGTCAGTGCCGTCACTCTTGCCGGCGGTACCGTGTCAGGGACCAAGGCAGGATGGAGATGCGGCTTGTCGCCGGATACATGGACCAGCAAGGTGTCGGTCGAGGCATTGTAAGCGCTCAGATATTGAGTTTTGTTTTGTCCCTTGATGAGCTCACCGAAAGGGATATTCTGCTGGCTGATACGCAGTGAGCCTGCCTGCAGTGGATATTGCTTGTCAAGCGTGGCAGCGGTGGGGATGACATTGCCCGTGATGCTCAGGTGTGAGCGCTTGTGCGCGGTATTGGTGAAGATAAGGACCTCTTTGCTGAACTGACCAGGCCTGCCTGACGGGTTGTAGGTGATGGCCACTGCCGCAGTGTCGCCCGGTTGGATGGGAGCCTCAGGGTAGTCGATGCTCGTGCAGCCACAGCCTGCTTGAGCTTTGACGATGAGCAGCGGCGCATTGCCGGTATTCACCACACGCAGGTGGCATGTCGCTTTGCCGGATTCCTCCTTGATGACGCCGAAATCATAGTCGCGTTCTACCCACGAAGCCTCTGGCTGGGCAATGGCATTGAGAGCCAAGCCAGCAACCAGCAATATTATGTGCAGCACGCGCTTCACTTCCTGTACTGACGGTTCACTTCTTGGGGATGACAGTGCCCTCGATGCGCAAGGTGGTGGTGCGCTCCTTGCCGTTGGTCTTTATCTTGACGGTCTTCTTGAAAGCGCCTGGGCGCCCAATGGGGCTGTAGGTCACCTTGATTTTGCCTTTCTTGCCCGGCTTGATGGGCTTGGTGGGGAACTCGGGGCGTGTGCAGCCGCATGAGGCTGTAGCGTCGATGATGAGCAGCGGCTTGTCACCCGTGTTAGTGAACTCAAAAGTACAGGTCACGGGACCATTGGCTTCTTTAATGGTGCCGAAATCATGGCTCTTGACCTCAAATGTGGCTTCGGCCTGCTTGTCATCGGCCATTGCACTCATGGCCACCATACATAAGGTGAAAAACGCTATGAATAATCTCTTTGTCATTGTCTTTTGTTTCATGAAATATTGTCTAACCTGCAAAGTTAGAAACTTTTTTTGTGAAAAGCGCTCAAAGTGGGAAAATTAAACAATTTTTACCAATAAGGTTCGTATTGTTTGGTAAATCACAGCAAACCATCTATATTTGCAGAATCAGAATGAAATAATATAAACCTTTAAAATATATGACATGATGAAAAGAATTAGATTATTGATTTCGTTGCTGGTGATGCTCGTTGCTGCCAGCGGTTATGCACAGGACAGTTATCGTGAGGTCTTGAAGGATTACCTCAAGATCAGTCAGAAGGAAGCTTCTGAAAAGATGCTGACCCAATTCCATCAGTTGAATCCCATGTTTTTTGAATACAAACAAGGTGTGGACTTCGACCAACTGGCAACACGCTTCATCGACGAACAATTCGGTGAGATCATGGCCGACATGACGCAAGATCTGTTCAAAAAGAACAACATCACAGAAAGCGACATGCGCCAAATGATGGCTTTGATGAACACCCCCGAGGGCGAAGCCTACAGAGAGCATACAACTACCTGGTCCAAGCAATTTGAGGAAGTTCTCAAAGAAGAAATGGAGCAGCCGTTGATGTCGGCTATGGAAGGAACACCCATCAGCAGCTCAGTTGTTGCAAACAGTGATATCCCTGAATCCTATGCCAAGAAGTTCATGCAGTACTTTGAGGATAATCGTAGTATGGATCAGTTTATAGGTGCTTTCAATCAGCCGCTGAAAATGATTGGTGTTGAAATGCCCGAGTCGTTTATGGAATGGATGCAGAATAATGTTGGCACGCTCGCCATGAACAGTGCCTACGGTATCCTGACCGAGGCCGACCTGGACTATTCAGCCGCATTGTCTAACTATGACTTCTACCACCATATTGTTGATGCTACGGTCAACATGACGACTGAAAATCTCATGACTAGAGGCTTGACCATGATCTCTAAATATGTCGACTGGATGAAAGCGCAGGGTATATCCGTGAGTAGCATGGGAGAACAAGCCCTGGAATCTATCCAGCAATCCTTTACAACCGAGGAATAACCACCTAGAATACTGTGTTTTTCAGCAGATTGAAGATTCAGGAGAAACTCAAATTAATAAAATATGATGAAGAAAATCTTGCTACTGATCGCTGTGATGGCGACGATGACTGCAATGGCCGACACGCCGTTGTGGATGCGTTATGCGCGCATTTCGCCTGACGGCGACAAGATTGCGTTCTGCTACAAGGGTGACATCTATGTGGTGCCCTCCAGCGGCGGACAGGCTGTGCAGTTGACCTCGCAGTCGAGTTATGAATCCCAGCCCGTGTGGTCGCCCGATGGCACGCTGCTGGCTTTTGCCAGTGACCGCAAGGGTAACAATGACATTTTTGTGATGCCTGCCACGGGAGGTCAGCCCAAGCAGTTGACACGCAACAGCGCCGGTGAGACGCCCTGGACCTTCAGCCCCGATGGCAAGTACATTTACTACAGTGCCTCCATTCAGGACCCTGCGAGCAGCATGCTGTTCCCAAGCGGCCGCCTGACCGAGGTTTATAAGGTGCCCGTTGAGGGCGGACGCTCTACTCGTGAATTGGGCACCCCCGCCGAGTATATCACTTGGGACAAGACGGGTGAGTACTTCGTCTATCAGGACCGCAAGGGCGGTGAGGACGAGTACCGCAAGCACCACACCTC
>JAFZSS010000105.1 GCA_017619255.1 Muribaculaceae bacterium | reverse complement strand
TATAGGTTTCTGTTCATCCTCAGCTATCACCTCAGCCTTTTTCTTTTCTTGACTCTTGTTATTCTTGGTGGCGACCGCGTCGTCCTTGGTTACTTCGTTGCCATTGGCCTTTGCTGCCGGCTGACGGATTCTTTCTCTACGACGCCTACCGGGTTCAGGAGCATTGGCGGCTTCAACTTCGGCCTGGTGGTCAAGCACTTGATACACCAAGTCATCGTGAGATGCCGAATCAACCTTTTTCAGTCCCATGGACTTGGCAAGGTCACGAAGCTGGCTCTCACTCATTTCATTCAATTGATTAATGTTATACATATTTGTTTTACATAAAAGTCAAACGGAAAGTGCGCCGGGCATGACACGCCTCTGTTCAAATGCGCACACGCGTGCACTCACATGCACATCGTTTCCTGTATTAATGATTTGTCTAATTTGCTCCTTTCCGCAAAATTGAATCATCAAGTCAATACCTATTGATGACTATGATAAATCTGCTTTATCTGTTCAGTTCACAAAAAGATTCAGGAAAATGCGGGAAAAAGAGTGATTGGCGCAAAAACAACCGCTTTGGGGCTGAATTGCGTTGCAAAATTAGTGATTTTTGGGAATATAAGCAAAAAAAGCCCGAAAAAAGCAGTATTTTTGCGCTCAAAAGGCAAAAAAATGGATATTGACAGTCAAAAAATAGCCCAGCATGTTAACCTTCCCGTGATGAAGCTGATTGGTGGCGTGGCCGATGAGCTGCACCGCGAGTGTTATGTCGTGGGTGGCTATGTGAGGGACATCTTCCTCGAGCGTCCTTGTGACGACATGGACTTCGTGACTGTCGGCAGCGGCATTGAACTAGCCAAAGCCGTAGCAAGCCGCATTGGCAAGCGGGCACATCTGTCGGTGTACCGCAACTATGGCACAGCCCAAGTCAGGACGCGCCAGTGGGAACTTGAATTTGTTGGCGCGCGCCGTGAGTTCTATCATCGCGAGAGCCGCAACCCCATCGTCGAGGACGGCACCCTTGATGACGACCAGAAGCGTCGCGACTTCACCATCAATGCGATGGCCATCTGCCTCAACAAAGAGCGTTACGGCGAGCTTCTTGATCCGTTTGACGGTGTCGGTGATTTGCAACGCCACATCATCCGCACGCCCCTTGACCCGGACATCACCTTCAGCGACGACCCATTGAGGATGATGCGGGCAGTGAGGTTTGCCACGCAGTTGGATTTCGACATCTTTCCCGAGACATTTGATGCCATCAAGCGTAACGCCAAGCGCATCAACATCATCACTCGTGAGCGCATTGCCGAAGAATTAATGAAAATCATGCTCAGCAAGACACCATCACGAGGATGGATTTTGCTTGACCAATGCGGGCTGTTGCCACTCATCTTTCCAGAGCTCGCCGCACTCAAAGGAGTGGAAACCGTCAACGGCCGTGGGCACAAAGACAATTTCATGCACACGATGCAGGTGCTAGACAATGTGGCGGCTGCCAGCGAAGATGTGTGGTTGCGGTGGACGGCCGTGCTCCACGATGTAGGCAAGGCACGCACTAAGCGTTGGGACCCGCAACTGGGGTGGACTTTCCACAACCACAATTTCATCGGTGAAAAGATGGTGCCTAAGATTTTTGCTAAGATGCGCCTACCGCTCAACGAGCACATGAAATATGTCAAGAAGCTTGTCGGGCTGCATATGCGACCCATCGCCCTTGTCGAGGACGAAGTGACCGACAGCGCCGTCAGGCGTCTGCTCTTCGACGCTGGGGACGACATTGACGACCTGATGACCTTGTGCAAAGCGGACATCACCAGCAAGAACCAGAACAAGGTACAGCGTTTCCGTGAGAACTTTGACCTGGTGAAGCAGAAACTGGTAGACATCGAGGAAAAAGACCGCGTACGCAACTTCCAGCCGCCTGTTGACGGAGAAGAAATCATGCAGACATTCGGACTCGAGCCCTCAAAGCCGGTGGGTTATATCAAAGATGCCATCAAGGATGCCATTCTCGACGGCATCATCACTAATGACTATGCTTCGGCCTACCGGCTCATGCTCGACAAAGCCCGTGAACTGGACATCGAGCCTGTCCACAAGGGAGAACTGTGTCACACCTCGGCTGAGACTCCTTTAGGCCGGCTCTACATCGGGGCAGGTGAGTCGGGCATAGCAGTCATAGGTTGGAGCCGTGATGAAGTAGATACTGTCGCCAAACGCCTGAAACTCAAACCCGTCGAGGTCCATACTCCCCTACTCGACAAGGCCATTGCCCAACTCAGGGAATATTTTGCCGGCACACGCCATGAATTCTCGTTGCCGCTGCAGCTCAACGGCACCGAGCACCAGATGAAAGCGTGGGCTGAACTGCAACAGATTCCATATGGCGAAACCATCTCCTACGGCGAACAGGCAAGCCGCATGGGCAACGCTAAGGGTTCGCGCGCCGTCGCCCAAGCCAACCACAACAATCCTGTCGCCATCGTCATCCCCTGCCATCGCGTCATCAATGCCGATGGCTCCCTCGGAGGCTACGCCCAAGGACCTGACAAAAAACAGGCTCTCCTCGAGCTAGAACGACATCACAAGGTCAGCTAACAAAAAGAAAACCGCCTTTCGGGCGGTTTTTCATAATCAGTCGATTTCATCTTGTCGGTATGATGGCCCATTTGGTCCATGGGGCATCAAGTTCCGAAGCGTCATCGGTGCTGATGATGTCCTCGTCGGAATAATAGTTTCGGACGGTGTAGCGGTGCGTGACATGATAGAAGTCATGATAAGAAGGTTCAAACACTTGCAAGAAAGTCTCCTCGCTCTGCAAGTCGGTACCCTGCCACACCATCATCGTATAGGTCGTCTCGAAAGCCGAACTCGAGGTCATGCGATAAACCACCATGCGACCCGGATCATAATAGAAGTCGCCGTTGAACACAGTGAAGCCGTCATTGGTGGCGTGGACAAACTTGTTTTCCTCTCGGTCCCACATGATCAGGGTGCTATACTCACGGTTGCAACCTGGGCCAATCAGTATATCCACATTGCCGTCGAAATTGGCGTCAAGGAAATGCACGACATGACGGGTAATACAGTCATCCTCATAGACGGGAACACTCTGCATCAGCATCCCGTCGGCATAGATGTCCACCCTGTCAATGCAATACTCTCCCTCATGGAGTTTCACATCAAGCACATCATGGCTCGTCGGGCAATCATCCACCGTGAACATTCCGTCTTTATCAAGCTGTATCGTCGGCACCGCCAGCGGATTCTTAACAGCACCGCGCTGCTGAGCCACTGCACCACACGCAGTCAATGCGAGCACGGTCAACATTATGCTCACACGATGAAAAATACCTCTCCTCATAATAAACTCAAATTGACAATAGATGTAAACGATTCACTTACCCATAAGCCCGCCTTTTACTCACCAGGAGTTTCACCATCGGGGTCAACGCGGAAAGTGACAAACCGGTTGTACGCGTAGTTGGCCAGAGTATAAGCAACCATGGCTACCACCATGACGATATTTTGGCCTGCCTTCTGCATGGGGAAGAAGGGGATGATGTCATCAGGCAGGTTCTTCCAACCCAAACCCTCGAGCAGAATCCAACTGACACACAACTGCAGGGCGAGGCAAATGAGGAAACCGATCACAAAGAGCGCCAACTCACGCTTAAAATCGTTCTTGGTCTTGAAGACCCAATTGCGGTTCCACAGGAAACTGTTGACGACACCGAAGATATAGCCCACCACATTGGAGATACCATAAGAAAGACCCAACCTGGTGTTGAGCAGATAGAAGACGACAAGGGTAATGAGCGTGTTCAGCACGCCTATCACTCCATATTTCAGCAACTGTATGCCCGTCTGCCGGGCTTCGGCTTTGTCGATCTTCATAATAATAGTTTAAAACTTGGCAAAAATAGGCAATTTTAACGAACTAACAAAAAAAGTCCTCAGTTTTTAGTTGATGGATACGCAAATATACCCACATCAGTGACTCCGTAAAGCGTATCACAACCAGCCATCGTCTGCCAAACGACAACAGAGCATGCGTCAGCGGGACCCAAATCGCACTCTAATGAAACCACATTCTGGTAAAGCGAGCCAAATCCTCCACCATTCCAATTGCCATACTCATCGGCCAGTGTCATGTCTACCGTTTTGCGGCACAGGACCGAATCTGCATTAATGATATCAACGGTGAGGGAGAGATTGCGATAGGCATAGCTGTTGTCATGACGAACGGCAATGCTGAGGTCATAGGTTGCCGTGGAGTCGTCATATTCCGGGACAAATGTCAACGGTGATGTACGCAGCCACCCTGAGGCCGGCAGATGCAGATACCCGGCATGAGCCATTACCGGCTTGCGCTGGCATGATGACATGATGAACATGACGGCGGCAATGAACCATGTCATTGCCACCGCATGTGCTATCACAGAAGGCACAGATTGCTTATCCAATATTTGGTTAGCCTTGGCCATTATCATTCTGCGGAGAGTTCTTATCCTTCGGCTTGCGAGGCTTGAAGGATTTCCTCTCCATGCGTTGTTGTCTGTCGGCACGGGGTTGGCCATCATGAGACAGTTGTTGTCCGTCCTGGCGAGGCCGTTTGGGTTTTCCCTGACGCTGCTTGCGGTCGCTGCGCTCCTGGTTAGGGGCGGAGTCCTGTGATTTAGATCCTTGATTCTCAGGCCTATCCGCCACACCCTCAACTTGCACAGCATTCTTGTCGCCGTTTTTCTTCTTTTTCTTATTCTTCTTCTTTTTATCAAAACGACTGATGCTGTCTTGTGTCAACAGGTCACCAAAGGGCGATGAACTCTTTTTATGGTCATCGGGCAAGAGGCTGTCTGGCTTGACGCCATTCTTATTCAACGCGATGATTTCAAAAGCCTGGGCTGCAGTCAATGTGACAGTATCTACAGGTGCATTGCGCTCGGTGGAATAAGTGATTTCTCGTTTCAGCGCGTCAGCCTTGAAAGAATAGTAGGTGGCATCTTTGGTTTCCAGATGCACATCCTTGGCTGGCAACTGACGAATAGCCTCAACATAGGTGTTCACCTCAAAGTTGATGCAGCACTTGAGCTTGGCACATTGTCCCGCCAAGTTCTGCGGATTGAGTGAGATATCCTGGAAACGGGCCGCACTGGTGGCCACCGAGACAAAGCTCGACCTCCATGTAGCACAACACAGAGGTCGGCCACAGGGGCCGATGCCGCCAATGCGTCCAGCCTCTTGACGGGCGCCAATCTGTTTCATCTCGACACGGATCTTGAAGACATCGGCCAGTACCTTGATGAGCTGACGGAAGTCCACACGCTCGTCAGCTATGTAATAGAAAATAGCCTTGTTACCATCGCCTTGATACTCGACATCGCCGATTTTCATCTTCAGGCCCAAATCAACCGCGATCTTGCGGGAACGAATCATCGTGTCCTCCTCGCGGGCCTTGGCCTGCTCATAGCGTTCCAAGTCGGCGGGTTTTGCTTTGCGGAAGACACGCAATATCTCAGCATCCTTACGCAGGTTCACACGCTTCATCTGGTTCTTGACCAGGCGTCCCATGAGGCCCACGCGTCCGATGTCATGTCCCGGATTAGCCTCAACAGCCACCCAGTCACCTCGTTTAAGGGGGATGTGAGTGCTGTTGCGATAGAAGCCGCGACGCGTGTTCTTGAAGAGCACCTCGACAATCTCAAAATCATTGTCGGGAACATCTTCAAGCCAATTAGTGCTGGTGAGGTTGCAGCGTCCGATGTCGGAGGGACAACCGCATGCGCCACCGTCACATTTCGCACAGGCTTCTGGGCTATCAGGAATGCTCACTGGAGTGTTTTTAATCTCGTCCATTGTGGAGCAGTCACATTATTTGGCGTAGCTCACGGCGCGCGTCTCGCGGATAACGGTGATACGCACCTGACCGGGATAAGTCATCTCATCCTGAATCTTCTGAGCAATCTCGTTGGACAGTTTCTCGGTCTCCTCGTCACTGATCTTGTCGGCACCGACAATCACACGCAGCTCGCGCCCGGCCTGGATAGCGTAAGTCTTGACCACACCGGGATAAGACAAAGCCAGACGCTCAAGGTCGTTGAGACGCTTGATGTAGGCCTCGACGATTTCACGACGGGCGCCAGGACGGGCACCGCTGATAGCGTCACACACTTGAACGATGGGTGCGTACAGACTGGCAGCCTCCTCCTCATCGTGGTGAGCACCGATGGCGTTGCAGATGTCGGCTTTCTCCTTATACTTCTCGGCGAGTTTCATACCCAGCTGTGCATGCGGCAGTTCGGGCTCTTCATCGGGCACCTTGCCGATATCATGCAGCAGACCTGCGCGGCGAGCCTTCTTGGGATTCAAGCCCAACTCACTGGCCATGATGGCACACAGGTTGGCCGTCTCACGCGAGTGTTGCAGCAGGTTCTGACCATAACTGGAGCGGTATTTCATCTTTCCGATAAGACGGATAAGTTCGGGATGCAAGCCATGGATACCCAGATCGATTGCCGTGCGTTTACCGGTCTCGATGACCTCTTCCTCGACTTGGCGGCGCACCTTAGCCACCACCTCCTCGATGCGAGCGGGATGGATGCGGCCGTCACTCACCAGCTGGTGCAAAGCCAGACGGGCGATTTCGCGACGCACGGGGTCAAAACCCGACAGCACGATAGCCTC
>JAFZSS010000104.1 GCA_017619255.1 Muribaculaceae bacterium | reverse complement strand
GACGCATCATCCTCAACGAGCAGAAAGTGCCCGTGTTCAACTTCGGCAAGCACAAGGGCAAAACCGTCGAACAAGTGTTCACGAAACTCGATTTGGGCTACTATGACTGGATGATGAAGAGTGACTTTGCCGAAAATACCAAGCAAGTCATCACCAAACTGTATATCCAATACAAGAAACAATAACACAAGTCAAACAAAGCATCATGTTGAAAGGCAAGCACATCATCTTGGGGATCACGGGCGGTATCGCCGCCTATAAGTGCGCCACACTAACGCGTCTGCTGGTCAAAGCGGGAGCCGAGGTACAGGTGATCATGACCCCAAACGCCAAGCAGTTCATCCAGCCGCTGACGCTCTCAACCCTAAGCGGCAAGCCCG
This sequence comes from Muribaculaceae bacterium, assembly GCA_017619255.1. Taxonomy (GTDB): domain Bacteria; phylum Bacteroidota; class Bacteroidia; order Bacteroidales; family Muribaculaceae; genus Sodaliphilus. The sequence goes on along the minus strand of JAFZSS010000104.1, from coordinate 10,248 downwards.
TCATCAGCGAGTTCTTCACCGCTAATACCGGGCAATGGAACAGCCATGTTGACCTGGGTCTATGGGCCGACGCGCTCGTCATTGCCCCGGCAACGGCTTCTACCATCGGCAAGATGGCCAACGGCGTTGCCGACAACATGCTGGTGACTACTTATCTGTCGGCCAAAGCTCCCGTGTTCATCGCCCCGGCGATGGATCTGGACATGATGCGCCATCCCAGCACCACGCGCAATCTGGACTTGTTGCGCAGCTACGGCAATCACATTATTGAGCCCGCTGAGGGTGAGCTTGCCAGCCACCTCATCGGCAAAGGCCGCATGGAAGAGCCCGAGAACATCGTCAAGGTGCTGGAAGCACACTTTGCTGAGACTCAGGATCTGCAGGGCAAGCGCGTGCTCATCACCGCAGGCCCCACCGTTGAGAAAATCGACCCGGTGAGGTTCATCAGTAACTTCTCGTCAGGCAAAATGGGATTTGCCCTGGCCGAGGAATGTGCCAGCCGAGGCGCCCAAGTGACTCTGGTCGCTGGTCCCGTTTCACTTAAAACCGAGGACGCCAACATCCAGCGCATCGATGTCACCACCGCTGTGGAGATGCACGATGCCGTCATGGCAGCATTACCTAAGGCAGACGCTATCATCCTGTGTGCCGCTGTGGCCGATTACCGTGTAGAGAATGTGGCCGATAAGAAAATCAAACGAGAGAAGACCGAGAATCCCGTGATTCACCTCACCCCCAACCCTGATATCGCCCGTGCCGTTGGCCAAGCTAAGCGAGCCGACCAGGTGAGTGTGGGGTTTGCCTTGGAGACCGACAACGAGAATGTTAACGCTCAGGGCAAATTGGAACGCAAGAACTTGAATTTCATCGTTATGAACTCCTTGCGCGACAAAAATGCCGGTTTCCAGGTTGACACAAACAAAGTCACCATCTTCACCGACAGGGGTGAAACTATCGATGGCGAATGCAAGAGCAAGCGTGAAGTCGCCCACGACATTGTTGATGTATTATTTCAGTATTTGTCAAAACATGAGAAATAAGTTTTTGATGCTGCTGGCTGCACTGTTGTGCGCCTTCAGTGCCGTTGCCGATGATGAGGCGACCGAACTCAATTGCGAGGTAGAGGTCAACCACCAGAAGATCACCAATGGCAGTAAAGATGTATTTGATGAACTCAAGACATCAATCACTGACTACATGAACACCACGAAATGGACCAACGCTGTGTTCAGTCCCAATGAGAAGATTTACTGCAAACTCATGTTAACACTGAGTTCATGGGATGACGCCACCGGACTGATGAAAGGCGACTTGCAGATTCAATCACAACGCCCCGTTTTCAACAGTGCCTACACAACAGCCATCATTAATTTCAAGGACAACAAGGTCGACTTCCGTTTTGAGCCAGGACAGCAACTCGTATTTTCTGAACTGGAGATGGAAGACAACCTCACCGCCATCCTGAATTTCTGGGCCTACATGATTATCGCCATGGACTTTGACTCCTTTGAGCTCAATGGCGGAACGCCCTATTACGAACGCGCGGCACAAATCGTGAGATTGGCCCAAAGCTCTGGCGAGAGCGGCTGGAAAGCATTTGAAGACAACACCAACCGCAGCGCCGTGCTCAGTGCATTCACCGATAATGGCACCTCCCCCATCCGCCAGATGCTGTATGATTATCACCGCATGGGTCTGGATCAGATGGTCGTCACCGTCGACAAGGGCCGCTCAACCATTACCCACACCCTTGAGAACCTGGCCAAGATCTATGATGTTGCTCCCTTGTCGGTATGCCTGACCATGTTCAAGGACGCTAAGCTCGATGAGCTGATTAACATCTACAGCAAGGCCAACACGACCGAGAAAGAAACGGTCTATGAAATGCTCTATCAGGTGTATCCAAGCGAGACCAGCCGTCTGGACCAAATCAAGCAAACCAGCAATTAAACTCAAGGAGGTGCGATGATCAAGCAACTGCACATCTCCAATTATGCACTCATCGACAAACTTGACATCCGGTTTGACGAGGGATTGACAATCATCACCGGCGAAACCGGTGCCGGCAAATCCATCATCCTGGGAGCATTATCGCTTATCCTCGGGGAACGCTCCGACAGCAAAGCCATCCGCGACATCAATGCCAAAACCGTTGTTGAAGCGACATTTGACATTGATGGCTATCACTTAGAACAACTGTTCAAAGATAATGATATTGATTGGGACGAGCATGACTGTTTAGTCCGGAGAGAGATTTCCCCCACAGGCCGCTCGCGTGCATTCATCAACGACACCCCAGTACAGCTCAGCGTGTTGAGGGAACTCAGCACCCATCTGCTTGACATACATTCCCAGCACAGCAACATGCTGCTGTCCCAACCTGCATTCCAGTTATCCATTCTTGATAGCATTGCCGGCAACGCCCAGTTGCTGGACAGTTACAGCCATTGCTATCATGATTATCGTGACAAACTCAAGCGCCTTGAACAGACAAAGCGCGCCATGGAAAAGCTAAGCGCTGACGAGGATTACATCCGTTTCCAATTGGAGCAACTTCAGTCGTTGCAGTTAAAACCAGATGAGGACAAGGAACTGGAAGCGCTGCAACACAAACTGAGTAACATCACAGAACTCAAGGAGGGATTATGGAATGTGGAAAGTACCCTTGACGGAGAAGACAATAGCATTCTGGAACGCCTGTCGACGGTAGCATCGTTTATGGAAGACGCCGAGCGCAATCTCACCGAAGTCGACGGCATGTCGGCAAGAGTGCGCACAGCACTCATCGAGTTGAAAGATATCGCGCATAGTGTCGGCAACATCATTGACACCCTCAATGACGATCCGGCTGAACTTGCCCGAGTTGATGACCGGTTGAACAGCATCTACACCTTGCAACGAAAACACAACGCTCAGGATGTTAACCAGTTGATTGAAATCCAACAAGGATTTGAGCGGCAGCTGGGAGAGATTGAACACAACGATGACATTATCGCAGAGCTGACATCCCTTGTTGAATCGGCACGCCGTCAAGCCAATGATATGGCTTGCCAACTCTCGACCAAGCGTAAAGAGGCGGCCAAGCGGTTCGGCAAGGAATTACTCGATATGGCTATGCCGTTGGGCCTAAAGAACATCGCGTTCAATGTTGATTTCAACGCATCGGACTTGACACCTGCCGGAATTGATGATGTGGAATTCATGATGGCATTCAACAAAAACCAGCAGCTGATGCCCGTCAAGGATACCGCTTCAGGTGGAGAAATCTCTCGCGTGATGTTGTGCATCAAAACCATCATCGCACGCCACATGAGGCTGCCCAGCATCATCTTTGACGAGGTGGACACAGGCGTGAGCGGCGATATCGCCAACCGAATCGGTGAGATGATGGCTGATATCTCACGCAGCATCCAAGTCATCGCCATCACCCATCTGCCCCAAGTGGCTGCCAATGGCGACCACCACCTGCGTGTGTTCAAGACCGATACAGATGTGGAGACACTCACAAGTGTCGAGACGCTGGACGACCAAGCACACATCATGGAAATTGCCCGCATGTTGAGCGGCAAGAACCTGGACCAGGCAGCAATCGAAAACGCCAAATCACTGATTAAGCATAAACACAATGATTGACAAGACACAATACATCTATGGCATCCATGCCGTGTCCGAAGCCATCGAAGCCGGCAAGGACATTGATAAAATCCTGTTGAGCAAAACGCTCAACAACGACACTGCACAGGATATCATTAACCGCGCCAAAGCCTTGCGAGTGCCGGTGCAACGGGTTCCCGTGCAGAAGATTGACCGCATCACTCGACGCAACCACCAGGGCGTGCTTGCCATGCTGGCCGCCGTGACCTATTATCATGTCGAGGATCTGGTGCCGCAGTTGTTTGATGACGGCGAGAACCCTTTCTTTGTTGTGCTTGACGGCGTTACCGATGTGCGTAACTTTGGCGCCGTCGCCCGTACCTGCGAGTGCGCGGGAGTGAGTGCCATCGTCATCCCCGACCGCGAGAGCGTCAGTGTCAATGCCGATGCCGTCAAGACATCGGCCGGGGCGCTTAACCACCTGCCTGTTTGCCGTGAACACAATCTGGTGGCTGCCGTGAAGATGCTGCGTGACAGCGGCTTCAAAATCATTGGGACCAGCGACAAAAACTCGATGCCCTACACTCAAGGCGATTATACCGGACCCGTAGCCATCGTGCTTGGTGCCGAGGATAAGGGTATCTCCCCTGAAATCATGAAATTGTGCGATACCCGCGTGCTCATTCCCGAGTTTGGTCATATCAACTCGTTAAATGTGTCGGTTGCAGGCGGCATCATGATCTATGAGGTCGTGAGGCAGCGACTCAACGATCATCAAGAGGTCAATTAGCGGCCAATATTTGCACACGCCGTCAAAAATCGTTAATTTTGCAAGTTCAAACAGTGATATTATGATAAACCGAGTTTTAATAAGGACCAAAGTAGTACAGATTCTGTACTCATATATGCTGACACGCCCTGAGTGCACACTCAACAAGGCGCTGAAGGATCTTGACGCTTGTCTGGAAAAGACCTATGAGCTGTATCACTACCTGATGCGCTTGCCGGTTGAGCTGACTCACATCCAAGAGATGCGTCTGGACGAAGCCCGCAACAAATATCTGCCTACCGAAGAGGATCTCCATCCCAACACGAAATTTGTCGACAACCGCTTGGTTGCCGCCTTGGCCGACAATGAGCAATTAAAGAAGTTTGCCGAGGACCACACCGTGACATGGAACGACGACCCCATCTTTGAGCGCATGATGCTTGACAAAGTGCTCAAGAGCGACCTGTATCATGATTACATGGCCGAAGATGAAGGTTCAATGGATGCCGACAGCCAATTGTGGCAACAGCTCATGAAGCAAGTCATCCTGACCGACGAGAACATGTCTGACGCCATTGAACAACGCTCACTGTTCTGGAGCGAGGACGACATGAACCTCACAGGACAATTTGTATGCAAGACATTCAGGCGGCTCGCTGACAGAGAGGACGATGCCATCATGCCCATGTATAAGGATGAGGAGGACAGCGTGTTTGGCAAGGAATTGTTCCAGGCTTCGGTGACCCAGATGCCCGAGAACAACGCACTTATCGATGAGCTGGTAACGACCAGCCGTTGGGACAAGGACCGTATCGTGCTCATGGACCGCATTATCATGTGTACAGCCCTGGCCGAGTTGCGGACCTTTGACAAGATACCCACCGCAGTGACCCTCAACGAGTACATTGAGTTGGCCAAAAATTTCAGCACTTCAGGCAGCGGCCAGTTTGTCAACGGCATCCTCAACAATGCTGTCAAGCAATTACGCAAAGAGGGAAAGCTACTCAAGTCGTGAATTGAATCAGAGAACTAACCAATAATAACTTTTAAAACAATAGACATTATGCTTTACACGATTTTATTGCAAGCAACTACTGGCAATGCCAACGCTGGCGGCATGGACTGGAGCTTTATGCTCATGATCATCGCCATGATTGCCATTTTCTACTTTTTCATGATTGCTCCGCAGCAGAAGAAGCAGAAAAAGATTAATGCCTTCCGCGATAGCCTCAAGAGAGGTGACAAAGTGATGACCGCCGGTGGCATCTATGGCCGCATCCGCGAGGTGAATGACAACTACATTCTGCTGGAAATCGACAACAATGTGACTATCAAGATTGACAAGAACTCAATCTACCAGTCCATGCAGGATGTTGCCGAGACGGGAGCAGACATTGCCAACAAGAAATAAATCTTTTTATAACAGGTCAAGGGAAAAACTGATGTCTGATGGGACTCTGGAGTAAGACAAAAGAGAAATTAAAGAAATCTCCCCGCACGAAGTCGATACTGCAGTATATCACTTTTGTGCTGATTTCTGCTGTCTTTTGGGGGTTCCTCACTTTCAACAGTGATGTGCAACTGGATTTAGAGGTGCCTGTTGAATTCAGTATACCCAATAATGTGCACACTCTTACAGAAGTGCCTGACACGCTCACGGTCTCTGTTAAAGATCGAGGGTATCGGTTTTTCTCTTACATGTTCCGCAAAACGCCCAAAATCACCATCCGTTTTAGTGACTACAGCGATGGCAGCGGCACATTCAAGATGGACCAAGGGCACTTGAAGAAAGCGCTCGCTTCGGTACTGAACCGTCATGCGGCCATTGTCAGCGTCTTGCCCGAGAATATCGTCATCAAGTACACCGACCTGCCTGGAAAGAAGGTACCTATCAGGACCGACATCATTGTAGAGCCACGCGAAGACTACGCGCTCTATGGTGCCCTGATTCAGAGTCAAGACTCGGTCCTAGTCTTCAGTGATGCCCAAAAACTGAGTGAGATCAATGAGGTCTATACCTATCATGTTAAGGTTTCAGACTTGACCGATACCCTGCGTCGCAAGGTGTCTATCGCCCCTATCAAAGGTGCTGTTGTTGAGCCTGGAGCCATCGACATCATGGTACCAATCGAGAAACTGAAATCACAAACAAGCAAGGTCAAGATTGCGGTACGCAATGCTCCTCAAGGCGTGAAAATACTTTTGTTCCCCAGCGATGTGGAGGTTTCTTTCCGATCTCCCGTCAGCAGGATAAAAGAGGATACCGACATCACTGCCGTCGTGGATTATAACTCTATCGACTTCAGCCGTCCCAGCAACAAGGTGAAAGTGATTATCGGTGAGGTGCCTGCCGCCTATCAAGATGTGACACTGTCATCTGACAGCGTGGAATATATCATCGAGAAACATTAAGGGCGATCCGGGCATGAAATTGGTTGCAATCACTGGTGGCATAGGGAGCGGCAAGAGCGTTGTCGCGCGCATGCTCCAAGTCGTTGGTTTCCAAATCTATGACTGCGACAGCCGAGCCAAAGCCATTATGACTGATTGTGATGAAGTGCGGCAACAGTTGGTCCAATCTTTCGGCAGCGAAACATTCTTGGCCGATGGGAGCATCAACCGCCAGCACTTGAGTGCCGTGGCTTTTTCCGACAACGAGGCACTAAAACGCCTCAACGGAATCGTGCACCCCGCTACTTTGCGTGATCTGCGACAATGGGTCGGGGAACAAGCCGAACAAGGAGCATCATTGGCGTTTGTCGAGACGGCTTTACTCCACACTGGGGGATTAGACCAAGTCGTGGACGAGGTGTGGCATGTGACCGCTCCCGCCCAAGTGCGCATCAAGCGCGTCGTAGCGCGCAGCGGACTAACCTCGGAGCAGGTGGAAGCTCGCATTAAGTCTCAAGTCGAGGAGGACCGAATTGCCGATGGTGAATCGGTCATCATCAACGATGGTGACACAGCGCTGATGCCACAAGTGATGAACCTGCTGGCTCAACTTGAGAAAACAAACAACTAATAGATAACAACAAACATCAAAAACATTGACTTATTATGTTGAAGAAAATTTTATCCATTTCGGGACGCCCCGGACTTTATAAACTGATTTCCTACGGTAAAAACATGTTGCTCGTCGAAGCCATTGCCGATGGCAAGCGTTTCCCTGTTCATTCACGCGAGCGCGTGATGTCGCTGGGTGATATCTCCATGTTCACTACCGATGACGATATCCCCCTGTCTCAGGTTCTTGAGAAAGTTGGCAAGAAGTTTGATAACAAGGCTATTGACGCCAAGGCCTACACCACTCCCGAGCAGCTTCACGAATTCTTTGGCAGCGTGCTTGAGAACTGGGATGAGGACCGTGTTCACAACAGCGATATCAAGAAAGTCATAGCATGGTACAACATCCTCATCGGTGCCGGCATCACCGACTTCACCGCCAAGGATGAAGAGGAAGAGGCGAAGCCCGAAGAGCACGCCGAGGAGAAGAAAGACTGATGCTCAGACACGGCAAATCGATACTCTATCTGGCAGCGGCGATTCTCTTGTCGCTGCCAGTGGTATCGTGCCGCAGCACAAAGAATACCACACACACTTATCGCCCCTATCATGAGCGCCGCAACCGCGATACCGCCCCCCATGACGAAGCCACTCCCAACACCGATAGCCAAAAACCCGTGCCAGGCGGATACGGACTCGTGGATGAGAAATGGGCAGCGCTCGATATCAAATTGGGGCGCCACGATAACAAGAAACTGTACAAGGAACTGAAAAGTTGGTTAGGCACACCTTATGCCCATGCCCGCCAGGACAAGGGCATCGGGACTGATTGCTCTGGTATGGTGATGATGGTTTATCAAGAGGTTTTTAATATCAAACTCAACCGTAATTCCGCAAAAATCCTTGAGCAAAATTGCCGTGTCATCAGCCTTGATGATCTGCGCGAGGGAGATCTTGTATTCTTCTGCACCAGCAATGATGAGCGAGTATCCCATGTGGGCATTTACCTGAAAGACAACAAGTTTGTACACGCATCGTCATCTCGCGGTGTTGTCGTTGATGACCTGCGGCAGAACTATTACGCGACCCATTTCCACGCTGCAGGCCGCGTCACCACTCACAAGTAAAGTTCAGATTTTGATGTGTCTCCACAGCGGGCGCGGAATGCGTCGCCACATGGCGGTCAGTATTCTGTATTTCCAATCCAGTACGGCAACATGCCGTTTGTTGTGGATTGCCTTGACTATCTGCCTGGCCACTTTTTCCGGTTTCAGCATCATGGGATAATGGAAATCCCCTTTCAGCAAATCAGTATCGACAAAGCCTGGGCGTATGTCTGTGAAGCGGATTTTCAGACCTCGCGCATTGGCTTGCTGCTCCAGTGCCTGTAGATAAACATTCTGCATTGCCTTGGTCGCCGAATAGGACGGCGCGGGCCCCAGTCCTTTAGTGCCGGCTATCGAAGTGATGGCGGCAATCTGTCCCTTTCCCCTCTCAGCGAAGTAGCGGTAGGCCTCCCCTATCATGCGTGTGAAGCCCACGGCATTGGTATTCATGGTGCCGAGTTCTATGTCAGGCGTGAGTGTGCGATTCTGCTTACCGATTCCCGATGCATAGAAAAACAAGTCCATGCCACCCAAGCAATCTATAAGACTGCGCAGGCGCTCAGCAGCGTCTTCGGCCGTGACATCAATCGTCGCCACTTCAACTTTGTCAGGAGCCAGATGTTTCAGGGTCTGTAAACGATCTTCCCTGCGTGCCGCCACCCCAAGCTTATAGCCCTCGGCCAGCAGCAATTTAGCAACTTCCTGCCCCATCCCTGACGAGGCTCCGATGATAATGGCGTTCATAGACTTTAGACTTTAGTTATTCGGGGATATCAAGCTGCTGGCGAACACTCTCCTCATGGATGGCCTGCATAATGCCCTGTGTGAACTCTTGAGAAAGACCCAGCGAGTGTGCCTCGTCAAGACGCGCCTTGATGATCGCCTGATAACGGGCGGGCTGCACCACGCGCAGGTTATGTGATTTCTTGAAACGGCCTATTTCCCGCGACACACTCATGCGTCGTGCCAACACAGCGAGCAGTTCATGGTCGCAGTCATCAATCTGCTGACGCAGCAGGGCCAGTTCGTCCTCCACAGGAATTCCTGAACGCACGACGAGCCCGTCAAGAATGACTTCCAGCTCGCCCGGGGTAACTTGTTGAGCTGCATCGCTCAAGGCGTTGTCGGGGTCGCAGTGGCTTTCAATCATCAGGCCGTCAAAGCCCATGTCCAAAGCCTGCTGTGACAGAGGTTGCACAAAGTCCCGTTTGCCGCCGATGTGTGAGGGATCACACAAAATGGTCATGCCTGGGGCATGACGGCGCAGTTCAAAGGGGATGTGCCACTGCGGGTCGTTGCGGTAGATATGGTCGCCTGTTGTGCCAAAACCACGATGCACGGCGCCCAGACGAGTGATGCCGGCACCTGTGAGCCGCTGCAAGGCGCCCATCCACAATTCCAGGTCGGGATTGAGCGGGTTTTTCACCAGTACCGTCACATCGTCATGTCCCTGGAGCGTGTCGGCGATATCCTGTACGGCAAACGGATTGGCTGTCGTGCGAGCCCCAATCCACAGGATGTCGATGCCGGCATCAAGGGCAGCACGCACATGTTCAACCGTTGCCACCTCGGTAGCGACGGCCATGCCCGTTTCCTGCTTCACCTGTTGCAGCCACGCCAAGCCGTCATCGCCCACGCCCTCAAAACCACCGGGCGTAGTGCGAGGTTTCCAAATGCCTGCCCGATAGACCTTTACGCCGATAGCGCAGAGCGCATGCGCAGTGGCGAGGGTCTGCCTCTCGGTCTCAGCACTGCAAGGCCCCGCGATAACGAGAG
>JAFZSS010000012.1 GCA_017619255.1 Muribaculaceae bacterium | reverse complement strand
GAGCCTGGTGACGCTATGGCAGCCAAGTTGGTGCAGTCGGTGAATTGTCCCACCTGGTTGGATAATGGCGCTGCCCCCATCCATGTGTTCAGCAAGAGCGAGTTGTACTTCATCCTTGCCGAAGCCAAGGTTCGTCTTGGTCAAGACGCCGCCGATGACATGGCAACCGCCGTTGAGGCATCGTTCGAGGACTACGCTTACTGCGACGCTTATCCCGAGGACTCTGGCTTCGATCCCGCTACCGCAGCCGATTATATCGCTTCGCTGCCCGTGACCTTGAAGGAGATTATGGTGCAGAAGTACTTGTCACAGTGCCGTGACGAGCAGATTGAGGCTTATAACGACATCCGCCGCTGCAAGGCTCTGGGTGAGGAGCACATTGTGCTCACCAACCCCAAGAACATGGGTTCGACGGGTAACACTTGGCCCCTGCGTTTGCCCTATGGCAGCAGCGACGTGACCAGCAATCCCAATGTTTCGGCAGCCTTCGGCACCGGCAACAGTGCTGGCCAGTACATCTTCACCGAGCCCGTTTGGTGGGCCGGTGGCAGCCGTTAAGTTCCCTGATTGCTGAATAATAACCGGGCCGCACATTGATTCGCATGTGCGGCCCGGCTATTTTATTCTTTGGCTTGTCCTTAGTCCTTGCTGGTCATAATGTTAAGAACCATTTGGTCGGTAACATTCATGGCATCGGCTCCAATGACGGTAAGGTTGCGGATGCAGCGGTCCACATCGTCGTCGACGATGCCCTCGGCGCTGGTGACATGTCGGCCTTCCATAGCGAGCACGGCGGACAGTAGGGCGGTGGATACACCCGAGGTGATTTTAAGGGCGCAGCTGGGTTTGGCTCCGTCACAAATCATGCCTGTGAGGTTGGCAATCATGTTTTTTACCGCAAAGCAGATGCGCTCATAGTCGCCGCCCATCAGATAGGTGATGCCGCAACTACTGCCAATGGAGGCGACGACGCAGCCGCACAGGGCACTCAGTTTGCCCAGATTCTGCTTGATGTAGATGGCTGTGAGGTGACTTAGTGTGAGGGCGCGGATGAGTTCCTCCTCGTTGTTTTCATTCTCCATGGCAAATACTGCGACAGGGTTGGTGGCGCAGATGCCCTGGTTGCCCGAGCCGCTGTTGCTCATGACGGGAATCAAGGCGCCGCCCATGCGCGCGTCGCAGGCCAAGGCGGTCTTGGATATGATGCGTGAGAAGATGGTGTTGCCAAAGACGCCGCGGCTCAGCGGCCTGTCCATGGTCTTGCCCAGACAATGGCCGTAGTTGCCCTTGAGCGACTCCTCGGCGGCCTTCATGTTGTAGTCACGGGTCTGGAGGATGAAACGGATTTCGTCCACGGGAGCCTGCATGGCGAAGTCATATACTAGGCGCAGGTTCAGTGCGATTTCGTCTTCTTCGCCGCAAGCGTTGCCGCCCTCTACCTTTTCGTCAAGCAACACCTCATCGTCGCGGGTAACGCGCACAAAGTGGGTGTGCGACCCTTGAATGACGGCCGTGGCAGTGTGTCCGTCCCCTTCGGCAATCACTTCGACATAAAGTTTGTCACAGCAGTTTTGCTTGAGTTTGATGTCGATGCGGCCCTCGTCGATGTATTGCTTGCCTTGCTCTAGGGCCTCGGGAGTGATGTCCTTAAGCACTTCGAGTTGGTATTCCGACTTGCCGATGATGGCACCCAGGGCGATGGCGATGGGAAGTCCAATCATGCCCGTTCCGGGAATGCCCACACCCATAGCGTTCTTGAGGATGTTGGCACTCAGCAGGGCGGTGATTTTCTCGGGACTGCAGCCCAGCGCCTCGGTGGCGCGGCTCACGCACAATGCCACTGCCATGGGCTCGGTACAACCCACGGCAGGAACCACCTCGCGGTTCATCAACGCAATTATTTGTTCTCTAACCCTCTTCTCAATCATATCTTTCAGTCAATTAGTTTCAAACAATTGGATCGCGCTGCGCGCGAGAAATCAAAGACTTTTATATTTTTATTCTTTTCGAAGCTTTATTTGTTCCATCTCGCCATTTTCATGACGGTGATACCATTCAGAGTAAAGACCTTTCGGACTGAAGTTAATCAATATGCCATAGGGCATATGAGTCAGATTCATGTAGTTCCATAGCTGCTTGCGATGTTCGAGCCCTGTAAAGGTCATGGCTTTGAGTTCTACAATAATCTCGTGACTGATAACCAAGTCCATGCGGTAGTTCTGCTCAAGCTTTACATTTTTCCAGTATATGGGCAAGAAGACTTGCCTTTCCACATGATAGCCTTTCTGCACCAACAGATAGCAGAGTGCAGCCTCATAAGCAGACTCTAATAATCCACCATGGTATTCGGTATGCACCTCCATGGCCATTCCAGTGATGTCATGGAAAAACGCATATCGCTGATTATACTCTTCGTCAGTCATTTAGAAAGATAATCAATAACAGTAAATCAATTAATAATTTTTTGATTTCTCGCGCGTAGCGCGATTAATGAAAAAGTGGTTACTCTTTGTATTGGTCGAGGCCGCCGTTCAGGAAGTCGAGGAAGGCAGACACATCCTCCTTATAACTGAATGAGCCGCTCAGGGCGTTACCCTGCGGATCCACGCATACATAGAATGGCTGCGTGTTGCTGCCAAACTTGTAGCGTTGCAAGTAGCTCCACTTGTCGCCGATGGTGCGCAGGGTGCGTGTCTCGCCGGTGGCCTCGGTGACTTCAATGGGTTCGGGCAACGGGCGCTTGTCATCGACAAACAGTGAGATGAGCACATAGTCCTTGTTCAGTTTGTCGGCTACGCTCGGGTCGGTCCACACGGCGGCTTCCATCTTGCGGCAGTTCACGCAGCCAAAGCCCGTGAAGTCCAGGAAGACGGGTTTGCCCGAGGCGGCTGCGGCAGCCATGCCCTGTTCGTAGTCGGTGTAGGCGGCGCGCACCTCCTTGGTGTTAAGGTTGAAGTCCTGGGTGTTCATCGGCGGGGCGAAGGCGCTCACAGCCTTGCACGGTGCGCCCCACAGGCCCGGCAGCATATAGATGGCAAAGGCGATGGATATCAGTCCGCCCATGATGCAGATGACAGGCATGGGCTTTGTCTCGTCACCTGGTTCAACGATGTCGCTCTTGAATTTGAGTTTGCCGATTAGGTAGAGGCCTAACAGGCCGAAGATGGCAATCCACAGGCACAGGAATACCTCGCGGTCCATCAGGTGCCAGCCATAAGCTAGGTCGGCCACCGAGAAGAACTTG
>JAFZSS010000103.1 GCA_017619255.1 Muribaculaceae bacterium | reverse complement strand
GCAGGCACCCCCGTTTTACTGGAGTGCGGCTCGCCCGACGCTGCTGACTGCCAGCTGAAGCCGACCGGTGCCCCGCTGACCAATAACAACATCAACTACACGGGCACGAATTTGCTGGATGGCACTTACTTCTGCAATACCGACGGCTTACAGTATTTTGACACCAGCGCTGGAACGAACGCGGGTTCTTTCAACGCCGACAACTACATTCCCAATACTGACAATGCTAAGAAGTATGTCATCGGCCTCACCGATTCTGGCAAGCTGGGCTTTGTGCGAGCCACATATACCGAAATGCCCGCCAACAAGGCATGGCTCACCAGCGCCGGCGAGTTCCCCTGGGAGGTGCAGACAGTCTCGAGGGGCGATGTGAACGCTGACGGCAAGGTTGACATCACCGATGCCACCATGCTGATTAACTACCTGCTCAGTAATGATCCCACGGGCATCAACATGGAGAATGCCAACTGTGACCTTAGCGAGGATAACAAGGTTGACATTACCGATGCCACCACACTGATCAATTTCCTGCTCAACAACGCTTGGCCTGAAGAGTGAATTAGGAGTTAGGAATTAGTAGTGAGGAATTAGGAATTAGGAATTAGGAGTGAGGAATTAGGAATTAGGAGTTAGGAGTTAGAATCCGCCTTCGATAAAACGGGCGACCCGACATGGGTCGCCCGTTTTTGTGAAGCCCGTTCGGGCTGGGTGTAGGCAGGTGGTGTAGCGACACGGAACTCCTGTCGCCTTTAGAGACCGACGAGTTGGCGGGCCCGTTGTTGGAGGGTGGGGTCCTTGATTTTCTTGAATTCGTTCAGAATATACTCGGGGTTGATCTCTTTGAGGATTTTGGCGAGAGCGCGCGTAAGTTGGGTGTCAGGGTTGTCACAGCACCATTGCATCACGCCCTGGGTGTCGCTGTAGAGGCGACCCATCATGAGCATGTGGAAGTCGCCCAACAATTGGGCGGGGTCGGTAATGGTGCCCTGTGCCTCGTCAAGGAAGGTGTTGACACGGTCGCAGAAGGTCTTGTCGCTCATCGGAGTCCAAGCCAGCACTTCCAAGGCTCGCTTGTCGCGCCAGTAGTTGGTGAGCAGGGTGGTGTCGGCGCTATAGACAGTACCGATTTTGCCCACCGAGAAAAGACCATCATTACCGATGGTGACGGGCAGTTCGTTGTGGATAAACCACAGGGTGGAGTCGGTCTCCACGCCGTCGCGCTGCTCGTTATAGGATACCCAACGGCTGATGTTGATGGGTTTGCCGAACTTGTCCGGCATGACCATCCGCATCGAGTCGATGCCCACGAGGCGAGTGTGCTCATCAATGTCGTCCCAGTAGGACAGGTTCATGCCGCCGCATTCGCCCAGGCGCATGAAATCAATCATTCCGTCCTTGCCATAGGTTGCGAGCCAACAGGTGCGGGTGTCGCTGTAGGATGTCTGGCCCAGCAGCAGGCTGATGCCCTTGTCAGGATATTCCTGCACACCCCACACACGGACGACGCTGTAGGCAGTGTCCACGCCCATCATCTTGTCGAGCCCCAGAGCTTGGCAGGTGGCGAGGTCGAGAATGCGGTGCGGCAGCTTTTCTCCATCGTTGTCATAGTTGAAGTCGTTGCCGTTGAGCGTCAGCGAGTCCTCGCTGATGCCAGCACTTGCCAGGAAATCGTGGCCGTTGTTGATGTTGTCGCCCGGCTGCCACTTGCCCGAACATGAGACAATGACCAGGGCCATGAGTATTATTGCAAGATGTTTCATATCTCTGATACGATTAACTAATCCGTAAGTTTGCGGTAGCGCACACGCGTGGGTTCTTCCTTGCCCAGACGCTTGAGCTTGTTCTCCTCATACTCGCTGTAGCTGCCCTCGAAAAAGAAAACATTGCTGTTGCCCTCAAAGGCGAGGATGTGGGTGCAGATGCGGTCAAGGAACCAACGGTCGTGGCTGATGACCACGGCGCAACCGGCAAAGTCCTCAAGACCTTCCTCGAGGGCGCGCAGTGTGTTCACATCGATATCGTTGGTCGGCTCGTCGAGCAACAGGACATTGCCTTCCTCCTTGAGAGCCAACGCCAGTTGCAGGCGGTTGCGCTCACCGCCCGAGAGTACGCCGCACTTCTTCTGCTGGTCCACACCGCTGAAGTTAAAGCGTGACAGATAGGCACGGGCGTTCACATCACGGCCACCCATGCGCAGCAGTTCCACACCGCCTGAGATGACCTCATAGACGGTCTTGTCGGGGTCGATGCTCGTGTGCTGCTGGTCGACATAAACGGCCTTGACCGTCTCGCCGACCTCGAAGATACCGCCGTCGGGCTTCTCCAGGCCCATGATCAGGCGGAACAGTGTCGTCTTGCCGGCGCCGT
>JAFZSS010000102.1 GCA_017619255.1 Muribaculaceae bacterium | reverse complement strand
GACGCATCATGCATGCCATGAAGGAGGCTGATGACGGCCACTTCAACAAGGTCGCCAACATCGTGGGACTGACGATGCAGTACCATCCCCACGGTGACGCGTCCATCTACAGCGCACTCGTCCAGCTGGGGCAGAAGGAACTGCTCATCGACACCCAGGGTAACTGGGGTAACATCCTCACCGGCGACGGTGCGGCTGCCGGCCGTTACATCGAGGCACGCCTCAGTGAGTTCGCCCTCGACGCGGTCTATAACGCCAAGGTCACCGACTGGGGCCTCTCCTACGATGGCCGCAAGCGTGAGCCACTCACCCTGCCCGCCAAGTTCCCGCTACTGCTCACTCAGGGCGCCGAAGGCATCGCCGTCGGCCTGTCATGCAAAATCCTGCCTCACAACTTCAACGAGGTCTGTGATGCCGCCATCCACTACCTGCGCGGCGAGGAGTTCCATCTCTACCCCGACTTCCAGACAGGTGGCTACATCGATGTGGGTCACTACAACGACGGCGAGCGCGGCGGCAGTGTGCGTGTGCGCGCCAAAATCGAAAAACTCGACAACAAGACGCTGGTAGTCAAGGATGTACCTTACGGCAAGACTACCAGCACCGTCATCGAGTCAATCCTCAAAGCCGGCGAACGCGGAAAAATAAAAATCCGCAAGGTCGAGGACAACACCAGCGCCACGGCCGAAATCATCGTCTCGCTGCAGGCGGGAACGAGCAGCGACATCGCCATCGATGCCCTGTACGCCTTCACCGACTGCGAAATCTCCATCTGGCCCAACTGCTGCGTCATCAAGGACCAGAAGCCGCAGTTCCTCACCGTGAGCGACGTGCTGCGCTACAGCGTGGACCGCACGCGTGAAATCCTGCGCCAAGAGCTGCAAATCCAGCGTGGCGAGACGATGGAAACGCTGCACAACGTGTCGCTGGAGAAAATCTTCATCCAGGAGCGCATCTACAAGGACAAGGAGTTTGAGAACGCCAAGGATCAGGAAAAGGCCCTGAAGCACATCGACAAGCGACTGACGCCCTTCAAGCCGCAGTTCTTCCGCGAGATTACCGAGGACGACCTGCTGCGCCTGCTCGAAATCCCGATGAAGCGCATCCTCAAGTACAACAGCGACAAGGCCGACGAGAACATCGCGCGCCTCAAGGACCGCGTCAAGGAAATCGATAACAACCTCTCCCACCTCACCCAGTACACCATCAAGTGGTACCAAGGCCTGAAGACCAAGTACGGCGCCAAGTATCCGCGTCGCACCGTCATCCGCGAGTTCGACACCATCGTCGCCAGCAAGGTCGCCGAGGCCAACCAGAAGCTCTATATCAACCGCGCCGACGGTTTCATCGGCACTTCGTTGAAGAAAGACGAGTTCGTTTGCAACTGCTCCGACATCGACGACATCATCATCTTCTACAAGGACGGCAAGTTCAAGGTCATCAAGGTCGCCGACAAGATCTATGTCGGCAAGAACATCCTGTACCTTAATGTCTTCAAGAAGGGCGACAACCGCACCATCTACAATGTCCTCTACCAGGACGGCCGCGGTGGCACCACCTTCATGAAGCGTTTTGCCATCACAGGCATCACCCGCGACAAGGAGTACGACATCACCCAGGGCAAGCCGGGCAGCAAGATCACTTGGTTCACCGCCAACCCCAATGGCGAGGCCGAGGTGCTGCGCATCACGCTAAAGCCCAAGTTCAGGCTCAAGATTCTGCAGTTTGATGTCAACCTTGCCGAGCTCGCCATCAAGGGCAAGCAGGCCCGCGGTAACATCGTCACCAAGAACGAGGTGCACCGCATCACCCTCAAGGAGGCCGGCCAGTCCACGCTGGGCGACCGCGAGGTATGGTTCGACCAGGACATCCTGCGCATCAACTACGAGGGCCACGGCACTTCGCTGGGTCTCTTCGGCGGCGACGACCGCATCGTGGTCATCATGCGCACGGGCGAGTTCTACACCACGAGCACCGAGGCCAGCAACCACTATGACGAGGGCATCCTGCGCATCGAGAAATACATCAAGGACAAGGTGTGGACCGCCGTGCTCGACGATGCCGACCAGGGGCACCCCTATGTCAAGCGTTTCACCCTCGAGGACAACAACAAGAAACAGAGCTTCATCGGCACCAACCCCGAGTCACGCCTGTTGCTGTTGAGCGACGAGCCCTGTCCGCGCTTCGAGGTCAAGATGGGTGGCGGCGATGCCTTCCGTGAGCCGTTTATCATTGACGCCGAGGAGTTTATCGGCGTGAAGACCTTCAAGGCCAAGGGCCGCCGCGTCACCAACTGGGCGGTGGACAAGATCACCGAGGTGGAGCCGCGCGAGCCGGCACCCGTCGAGGAGCAGACGACGACCGTGGCACCCATCGAAGACGAAGGCGACACCCCGACGGCCCCCGCCGACGGCATCAGCCAGGATGAGGTCCTCGACAGCTTCACCGGCCAGCAGCGCATCCCCTTCGACGAAGACTAACACTGACGCATAGAACGAGAATCGCCCTTCGGGCGAGAAATCTAAAAAAAATTTATAAACGGTTTTGAAAAATATAAATAGATTTTGTTTGATTTCTCGTGCGATAGCACGATCCATATTACTGATGACGGTGCTGCCGGCGTTGTCGGCGGGGGCACAGGAGCGGCTGTCGCTGTTCACCATCGATGCCGGCTACGCCTCGATCCACGACAGCTACCTCACACCCATCACCTACGACGGCCTTGACCTGGGCCTCGCCTTCGAGGTGATGCGCCCCGTGCGTCACGACACCTGGCTGTGGCAGCTCCAGGTGGGTGCCGACTACAACTATGTCGAGAACGACGCCCGCAACAACGACCTCCACAAGGTCATGGGCGACATCACTTTTGACATGCAGCGACACTGGAATTTGTCGATGAAACGGCGCTTTTCGCTCTCCGTCGGCCCGATGGCACAGGTGCGCGCCGGCATCGTCTATGACGCCGTCAACAGCAACAATCCCGTCTCACTGCGTGCCCATTGGAATGTGGGCGTCACCGGCATGGCGTCGACGGACACCCACCTGTGGCGCGTGCCCGTCATCCTGCGTTACCAGGCGCAGCTGCCCGTGGCGGGAGTCTTCTTCGCACCCGAGTATGACGAGAGCTATTACGAGATCTACCTCGGCAACCGCCGCAACCTCGCCCATCTGGGATGGTGGGGCAACCGCTTTGACATGACCAACTATGTGGGCGCCGACCTGCATCTGGGCAAGACCATCCTGCGCGTGGGCTACCGCAGCCGCCTGGAACACTGGAGCGTCAATCACCTCAAGGTCCACGATG
>JAFZSS010000101.1 GCA_017619255.1 Muribaculaceae bacterium | reverse complement strand
TGTCGCGGACAGGGTCGACGGTGCCGTCGACATGGGTGATATTGTCATCGTCGAAGCAGCGTAGCACATGGATGATGGCATCGCAGTTGCGTATGTCGGCCAGGAACTTGTTGCCCAAGCCCTCGCCGCGGCTGGCGCCTTTCACGAGGCCGGCGATGTCCACGATCTCGACCGTGGTGGGCACGATGCGTGCGGGATTCACCAGCTTGGCGAGCTCGTTGAGGCGTTCGTCAGGCACGGTGATGACGCCCACATTGGGCTCGATGGTGCAGAAAGGGAAGTTGGCCGACTGCGCCTTGGCATTCGACAAGCAATTGAAGAGGGTCGATTTTCCCACATTGGGCAGACCCACGATTCCACATTGTAATGACATTGTATTCTTGTTTTAGTTGTTTTCTACGGCTGCAAAGTTACATATTTCCTGTTATACTGCAAAACTATCATCGATTGTCTCTTGATTAATAAATGTGTTTCAGCAGTCATCGGGTGTTGCAGGGGTGCGGGTTTCTTTGCACTTTTTTGCATTTTGAGCAATAAGGGAGGGAAAACTGCGTTATTAAGGGTAAATGGACCTGACTAAGCTGAGACATATCGCATGTACAATGCTGCTGGTCTTGGGGTGTGCAATGGCACACGCCCAGGATAATGACATGATTCTGAATCGCCCCTATGCCGACACCAAACCGGTTCATTTTGGCTTCTCGGTGGGCATGAATTTCCAGAATCTTGCCATTACCAACAACGGCTTTGTCACCGATGACGGCGAGGAGTGGTATGCCGATGTGCCCGCTCATTCGCCGGGCTTCAGTGTGAATGTGCTGGCCGACTACCGCATCGCCGATCACTTCAACCTGAGGGTTTCGCCTGGCCTTTATTTTGGTAACAAGGTGGTGCGCTTCCTCAACCACAGGGGCAATCCCGATTGGGCGGAGCAGTCGCATTACAAGCAGAGTCAGAATGTGAAGTCGACCTACATCGTTGTGCCGTTTGACCTGAAGATGAGTGCCAAACGCTATCACAACATGAGGCCCTATTTCACTGCCGGAGCGATGTATGCGTGCGACCTGGCCAAAGACCGCAGCGACCAGCTCCGTCTCAAGAACAACGATGTGATGCTCACCGTGGGCATGGGATGTGATTTCTACATGCCGTTCTTCAAGCTCTGTCCAGAGATCAAGTTCTGTTTCGGTATGAAAGACCTGTTGGACCGTAATCGTCCGGACCTGGAGGACAACCCCGAGATGTACCGCTTCACCCAGAGCGCGAGCAAGATCAAGAGCAACATGGTGGTGGTCACATTCTTCTTTGAGTAAAAACGAGTATTAATGACGAGTTCATTTGACATAAGACGGTTACTGGTCACGATGGCATTGTGTGCCACCGTGGCATTTGGCGTTTGGGCGCAGAGTGATGCCGCGTTCTCCCACTCTTGGGTGGGCAGGAACTACTACAACCCTGCCGCCGCGGGTGAGTACAACGCGATTCACCTGACGCTGGGAAGCCGTATGCAGTGGGTGGATTTCAAGCATGCCCCCATGACATTCTATCTCACTGCCGACATGCCCTACAAACTGCTGGGACAGCGCTTCGGCGCGGGCGTGAAGGCCGAGTTTGAACGCATCGGTCTGTACACGAACACGCGCATCGGGGCTCAAATTGCCTACAAACGCAAGTTTGGAAAGAATCACACGGTCAGCGTGGGTGTCCAGCCTGGCGTTTTCTCACAGACTTTCCGTGGCCGTGAGGTGATCATGCCCGAGGATGACGCCCATCAAGGCAGTGATGAAGCAATCCCAAAGCAGGATGTCTCGGGAACAGCATTTGACGCCAATGTGGGCGTTTTCTACTCGCATCCCAAGTATTGGGCGGGCGTGGCAGTGACTCATGTCACGGCACCAAGCATTGAGTTGAAGGTGTCGCGTGAGGCGATCGACTACTATGAGTTCAATGTGAGCCGGAGCTATTATTTTATGGCTGGTGGCAATATTCCGATTAATAACTCGTTATTTGAAATACAGCCCTCCGGCATGTTCGCCATGTCTAATAAGGCCTGGGCGGCCCAGATAGCCACCATGTTGCGCTATAACCGCATGCTCAACATCGGTGTGGGTTACCGCCACAAGGACGCAGTGACAGCCTTCATCGGTGTGAACCTCAAGGACGCTTACATCGGTTATGCTTATGACTATCCGGTGTCTGCCATCAGCAAGGCCACCTTCGGCAGCCATGAGGTCTTTGTCACCTATAATGTTAAACTGGAGGACAGGGAGAAGAACAAGAACAAACAAAAAAGCGTACGCTTAATGTAAGAATATGAAGAAACTATTTTTTATATTGTTGGTCGCCATCATGACCGTCTCTTGCGGCTCAATCCGTAAGGGCGGCACCGCTGGTGGTGAAGTGACTGGCGTGGGAGCTCCCGTGTTTAATGAGACCACACCCTATGGGATGGTGCTTGTTGATGTGGGCTCGATGCGCGAGGGACCCAATGAAAGAGACTCGATCTGGGGCACTGACTCAACGGCACACGGCGTGTCGGTGGATGCCTTCTGGATGGACGAGATGGAGGTGAGCAACTCCAAGTACAAGCAGTTTGTGTACTGGGTGCGCGACTCGATTATCCGTGAGCGCCTCGCCGATCCCGCCTACGGTGGCAACGAGGAGTTCAAGATTGAGGAGGACAAGGAGGGCAACCCCGTCACCCCGCATCTCGATTGGAGCAAGTCTATTCCCTGGAAGAACCCCAGCGAGGATGAGGAGCGTGCCATCGAGAGCGTTTACCGCATCAATCCCATCACCGGTGTCAAGGAGCTTGACGCAGCTCAGATGAACTACCGCTACGAGGTATATAACCTCACCGAGGCAGCCAAGCGTAAGCACCGCTTTGATGCCACGCGCCGTGACTACAATACCGACCATGAGGTGGATTACACGGTGCCCACCATCAGCAAGGATACCGCCTTCATCGACGATGAGGGTCGCATCGTGCGTCAGACCATCACGCGCCCCCTGCAGAGCGACTACGACTTCCTGAACACCTATATCGTCAACATCTACCCCGACACCACTTGTTGGGTCAACGATTTTGAGAACGCTTACCAGGAACCCTATGTGCGCATGTACTTCGCCAACGGTAACTACAACAGCTATCCCGTGGTGGGTGTGAGCTGGGAGCAGGCCAACGCCTTCTGCCACTGGCGCACCGAGTTCCTCAAGAAGTCGCTGGGTAACCAGGGCATCTATGTCGAGCCCTTCCGCTTGCCCACCGAGGCCGAGTGGGAGTTTGCCGCTCGTGCCGGCCAGAACAAGAACAAGTATCCGTGGGACGGCGACCTACCCCTTACTGTCGACGAGGGATGTTTCTATGCCAACTTCAAGCCCGACGAGGGTAACTATGTCAAGGACGGTTACATCATCACCTCGCCCGTGGGCACCTATGAGCCTAACGATTACGGCCTGTATGACATGGCAGGTAATGTGAGCGAGTGGACCTCCACCGCCTATACCGAGAGCATTGACCGCATGACCGACGACATCAACCCCGAGTATCGTTACTATGTGGCACAGGAAGACCCCTACAAGATGTCCCGCAAGATTGTGCGTGGCGGTTCGTGGAAGGATGTCGTGCATAACATCCGTGCCGACTTGCGCATGTGGGAGTACCAGAACGAGCAGAGGAGCTACATCGGCTTCCGTTGCGTGCGTTCCAAGGTGGGCCTTGTCAAGGGCAAGCGCAAGAACTGCTGCAAGGACTGATGTCACGGCGGCAAGTATAGATAAAACAAATCATCACACTCATTATACTATATAGTTCAAGCAACAATGGGTAAAATCAAGAGATATAAAAAGAAAGCGGGCCGCTTCCTCAAGAGCGACAGCGGCCAGCGGTTTTTCAACTTCGCCTACAGTATCGGTGCTGCCATCGTTATCTTGGGTGCCTTGTTCAAGATTCTCCACATGCCATGGGGTAACACCATTCTTACCATCGGTATGGGTACCGAGGTGCTGATGTTCATCCTCACGGCGTTTGACAAGCCCGAGAAGGAATA
>JAFZSS010000100.1 GCA_017619255.1 Muribaculaceae bacterium | reverse complement strand
TGCTCCGCCGTACTGTTTCTTCACCTCGGGCAGCCATTTCTGGATGTCGGAGATGCGGGTGGCATGGCTCGGGTGCGAGCTCATGAACTCGGGCGGCTCCTGGGTTGTGGTGGCAGCCATCTTCTGCCAGAATGTCACAGCCACATCGGGGTTGTAGCCGGCGATGGTCATCAGCACAAGACCCATTTTGTCGGCCTCGCTCTCATGCTTGCGCGAGAAGGGCTGCATCACACCGTACTGAGCGCCCAGGCCATAAACCTGCTGTGCAATCTGCTGGGTGGCAGCGCTCTTGCCACTTGTGAAGATGCCGACAGCGGCTGCACCATACTCGGCGAGTACCTGCTGACTCATGCGCTCGTTGCTGTGTTTAGCGACAGCGTGAGCCACCTCGTGGCCAATCACCACAGCCAACTCATCGTCACTGCTCACAAGATTCATGATGCCCTCATAGACGACGATCTTACCGCCAGGCATACACCAAGCGTTGACCTCATCACTCTGCACCAAGTTGAACTCCCAAGCGTAATTCTGTAATTCATCCTGCAAACCTACAGCCGACAGGTAAGCCTCGGTAGCAGCAGCTATGCGCTGTCCCACGCGGGTAACCTGTGCACTCTTGGTCTTATTAGTTGAAATGGCAGCCGTCTGCATAAAGCTAGCATACTGCTGGAGACTTGCCGCCAGCACCTCTTGGTCACTGACGAGATTCAACTGTTTGCGACCCGTGATGGGAACCGAGCCACAGCTGGTGAGCAACATTGCTGCTACAGCCAGCATTGCGATAATCTTTTTCATAATCAGTAAATTTTATTGTAATACAAATAACAATATATTCTCTATCACAAATGGGTTTGCACAACTTCGGTTGGGGGCAGCGTCTCATTGCGCTTGTCCACTGCCTCGACGACGCGGGTGGCGAGATGCTTGAAGGCGACTCCGCTCACATCATTCATCCTCACCACGGGCAGACCGTCGTCACTGCCCTTGCAGATGCCTGCCACCAACGGAATCTGACCCAGCAGCTCCACATCCAGCTTCTCGGCGAGCTGTTTGCCGCCGTCCTTGCCAAAGATGAAGTACTGCTCATCGGGGTGGCTGGCTGGTGTGAACCACGACATATTCTCAACGATGCCCAGCACCGGAACGCCCACATGCTCACCCATGAACATGCTGATGCCCTTGCGAGCGTCGGCCAGTGCCACCTCCTGAGGGGTGGTCACCACGATGGCACCCGTGACGGCGAGCGTCTGCACCAGGGTCAAGTGAATGTCGCTGGTGCCCGGCGGCATATCGATGAGGAAATAGTCCAACTCGCCCCAGTCGGCCTCGGTGATAAGCTGCCTCAGGGCATTGCTGGCCATCGCTCCACGCCACAGCACCGCCTTGTCCTTGTCCACAAGGAAGCCGATGGAGAGCATCTTCACGCCATATTTCTCGAGAGGGATGATCAGATTCTTGCCGTCAACCTCATGCATATAGAGCTGCTCCTGCTCGGCACCGAACATTTTGGGCATCGAGGGGCCGAAGATGTCGGCATCCAGCAGGCCCACGCGGTAGCCCTGCATGGCCAATGCCACTGCCAGGTTGCAGGCAACAGTCGATTTGCCCACACCGCCCTTGCCGGAGCTGATAGCGATGATATTCTTCACGCCGGGCAACGGATTCTCTATTTTGCGCACGGGGTTCTCCTGACGGGTTTTCACCCCGATGTTCCCCTTGATATCAACATCACTGCCCACATGGGCCAGAATGGCGGCCTCGGCAGCCTTGACCACGCTCTTGATGAACGGGTCGGTGGGTTTTTCAAAGGTCAACGAGAAACTCACGCGGTTACCGTCGATGCGCATATCGTCGTTCACCATGCCCATGTCCACGATGTCCTTTCCCGTTCCGGGATAACGCACGGTGCGCAGGGCATCCAGTACCAGATTTGGATAAATTGTCATATTTAGTTTCTAGTTTTTTAGTCCTTAGTTGTTAGTTAATTCCTCACCTTTCATGAGTTGCGGCATCTGGATGTAGCCACGGTTGTAGCTGCGGTAAGTGTCGGGCTCGATCTCGATGTCGGGTTCGATGAGTTCCACGCCATGAGGCAGGGCAAAACGGATGTACTTGATGGTCAAGCCGCGCTGCAGCCACTGCATCTCATAGTGGGTCTTGATGTCCAAGATGTCATCGGCCAGTCCGCTGGCATACAGGTCATCGGTGTCGGCCTCGACGGGGAGATGGTTCTCCTCGACGAGAGCATGGGTATAGGTGTAGAGGAACGGGCTGTCGGTCTTCAAATGAACGAGCCCCCCGTCCTTCAGGATGTTACGGTAGTTATCAAGGAAACGCGTCGAGGTCAGCCGCTTGTTCACCTTCTTCATCTGCGGATCGGGGAAGGTAATCCATATCTCGGATACCTCATCGGGAGCAAACATATTGTCAATCAGCTCAATGCTCGTGCGCAGAAAGGCCACATTAGGCAAGCCTTGCTCGGTAGCCATCTTGGCTCCTGTCCACATGCGTGCGCCCTTGATGTCCACGCCGATGTAGTTCTTGCCAGGAAAACGCTGAGCCAAGCCCACGGCATACTCTCCCTTGCCGCAACCCAGCTCCAGCACGATGGGATTGTCGTTGTTGAAATACAGCTCATTCCACTTGCCGCGCATGGGGCAACCGCCCTCTTGCTTCACCACCGCAAAGGGGAACTGGAACACACACTGCATGCGTTCCATGTCGGCAAATTTCTTGAGCTTATTCTTTCCCATATTGTCAGCTTACTTGATTACAATCTTGTAGCTCTTGTTGTTAACAACGACCACATAGAAGCCCGGCTCGAGCATGTAGCGGTTGACACCCTCGTCGAGTGTTACCTGGCGGGCCTCGCCATTGATGGCTACCAGACGGGCATTGCAGATGTTGCGCGTTTCGATGCACAGGTTGTGACCCTCGGCCCAGACGCGGTCCATGTTGGCCGTCAAGTCCTCAATGCCCGTGTTGTTGGTCACGCGAGCGGTATAATCAGCGGCATAATAAGCCTTGTTGTCGTCACCGGAAAGCACAATGTTGCTCAATGTAATCAGGCCATCGGTCTCAAGTGTTGCATCGGCGCTCACCGTCAAGGTGATGACCGCGTTGCCCTCACCGTCAAACTGGCGCTTGCGCATCGAGTAAACCACCGTTCGGGTGGTGACGGCATCGATGTCGCGGGCCTCAGAAGTATGACCCTTGGCACTAGCGCCAACAGCCACGCCATCGTTGATGAGCGTAAGTCCCTGCGGCAGAATTACATCAAACTGCAAAGCACTATAGGCATCGGCATTCTCCAGCTTGATGGCCACAGAGCGTTCCTCGCCCGGCATAATAGCCAGGTCATCGAGGCGTAACATGTCATCGGTATTTACCGTTGCAGGAGCATGGCTACTTGGTGTGAGGATAATATCCACCACAGCGTTGATATCGGCAATACCCACCTCACCGTCTTGATTAACATCGGCACGGCGCATGGTCGCCTCGTCGGCTTGTCCGCCCAGGATGATGTCGATGAGCAGGTTGATGTCGGCAATGTTGACCTCACCATCATTATTCACATCACCACGCAACCACGAGGGCTGTTCCTCAAAGAAGAACTCTTTCCACTGTTCAGCCTCCTTGTACAGATCAACCGAGGAAGCGGGCACCGTCAACGGAATAGATTGCTGGTCGACGCCGGCCCATACATTCTCGCCCAAGTCAGGTACCTGGGTAGCACGGCAAGAGAGCGCCTCCAACCCTGTCATTCCGGCCATGGCCGAGTCGCCCAGCCAGGTGGTAGACGCGGACAGTGTCACCTCTGACAGGCTTGAAGCATTATACAACGCATAATCACCCAACTTTGTCAGACCATTTAACTCAATACTGCCTGTGAGGCCCGTCCCAGCCATGGCATAGTCGCCGAATTCACTCACTTTATCACCCATCGTGAGGCTGGTCAAGTCCTTCGCATAAAGGAAGGCGCCACTGCCCATGCTCGTCATGCTCGCAGGCAATTTAGCGCTGGTTACGGGAGTCTGGACCATCATCCAATCACCCAATTTAGCTAATTTCGTGCTGGTAGTGAGGTCCAGAGCCGTGACGCCACTACCCGCCAAAAGGCGCTCACCCGTGGCAAGCAGCCCATTACCCAACACAATATCGGTCAACAGGGGGCAGTCCATCAACGCTGCCTCACCCAGGGTCTGCAGCTGTCCCGGGGACTGCACCTTCAAGCTCTCGAGCGATGAGCAACGCATAAAGGCACCGTCGCCCACAGCGGTCACGCTTGCAGGCAGGGTCATTGCCGTCAACGAGGTACAGCCAGCGAAAGCATAATTGCCGATGATGTCGAGCTCTGTGGGGAAAGTGACACTCGTCAACTGCGAGCAGCCTGCAAAAGCGCCCTCATCGATAACCGTGGCACTTGATGGCAGCACCACGCTAGCCAACTTCATGTCGGCAAAGGCACAAACAGGAATCTCGCCCGCGGCAAAACTATGCCGCAGATAATGACGCTTTGCGCTGGAGCAAGGTTCAACGCTCACGGCAGCGATATCCAGCATGGTCAGTTCATGCAGGTTGCCTGAGATAAAATAAAAGTCCTCGGCATTCATCGTGCCTGTCACTGTCAAGTCAGTGACATTCATGTCAGTTATTTGTTCCGACAGCTTGCCGGCAGTATTATTGACGACGATGGCTTGAACCTGCAATGCACAGATTGCGATAACAGCCAATGTGATGATATGTCTCATAGTTGTAAGCCTAAAGCGATTGTGTTAAACATGCAAAGATAGTCTATTTTCAAAAAACACTGCGTTTTTTTCGGAAAAAATGCGTTTTCGCGGTTTTTGGGCTTCACACGGTATCACCAATGCAAAGGATTGGCGATAGACATAACACGAGCCGCCACCCGGTTGGGCAGCGGCTCGTGTTTTAAGCTTCAATGAGTTGTATGGTATCGTTACTTGACGACCTTGGCTGTTGTCACGGTGCCATCATCATAGGTGGTGACCACGATGTTCACACCATTGAACGGAGTCTCGCTTTCCTGTCCAGCGACATTGATGTAACGCACATTCACAATCTGCTTGCCTGCAAGCACTTGCTCAACGCCAGAGGCCTCGCTCACCTTGGTCATGACATCGCTTGAGTTATAGACCTCTTGCTCTGTCGAGACGAGCAGCACATTGGTGAGCTGAACGACGGCATTGTTGGCTTTGAAGTCGTCATCGGCAGCAATTGTCAAGCTCATGACATGACCCTCATTACCGTTGAACGCGGCCATCTCCATCGAGACGCCAATCACAGAATAGACATTCTCTTGAGCCTCATGCTGGAGGATATAGTAGTTATGCCTGATGCCACGGTCCACGCCCTCGATATCCAGAAGTTTCACACCTTGAGGCAGAACAACATCGAACTGCATAGCCGTGTAGATGTGTTCATCATTGGTCAATGCGACATCTACGGTGCGGGTCTCGGTGGGGCGCAGGGAGAATGACTGAATACCAAGCATGTCGGCCGTGTTGGCATACAGCGACTCAATCATGGCACGCATACGCTGCAGCGACATCGAGGAGCGACCGTTAAGCAGGTAATTGATCAAGGAGGTAGCATCACTGATGTCAATACAGCCGTCACCGTTCATGTCTGCAGCCAGTACATTGATATCACCTGATCCCGAGAGCAGATAATTGATCAAGGCGGTAGCATCACTGATATCCACGCAGCCGTCATCATTCACATCACCGAGGATGTAATCCACAATTGTCTTGAAGTAGAAGTTCATCCACTGGTCGGCTGCCTTATAAAGCTCGGTACTCTCATCATTGGGGGTGAACAGGGGCACAGACTCCTGATCCACACCGGCCCATACATTCTCGCCCAAAGCGGGAACCGCAACAGCGTCGGTCTTGAGGGTCTGCATACCCGTCATGCCTGCCATGGCATAGTCACCCAGGTAAACGATTGTCGAGGGCAAACGCATCGTGTCGATGGTTGCGCTGGCATTATAGAAAGCATAGTTACCGATGTGGGTAACATCTTGCTTGAGCAAATCACCGGCATTGAGTTGACCGTCACCAGCAAAGGTGTAATCACTGATATGCTCAATGGTGCGATGAGGAGCCGATGTCAGTCTTGGAGCAGGGTGCACGGGGGGCTCGTTCATGCTCAGGCCGGGAAGTACCACGGTAGTGAGCTGCGGATTGTGAGCCAACGCTCCCTCGCCCAAGATGGTCATGCCATCAGACAGGTGGAGCGAAGAAAGGCGGGTTTGGGCAAAAGCCCAGTCACCGACAGTGCCAATATTCATGTTGGTGATGTCGATGTTCTGCAAACCAGAGTTGATGAAAGCCTCCTCGTCGATGCGTACCAAATTGGCTGCCTCACTCATGTCAATGGTCGTCAACGCCTTGCAACCGTTGAACGCACCCCTGAGGATGTAGTTCACATTGCTGCCGATTTTCACTTGGTTCAAGCTGATGTCGCCCAAGAAAGCAAAGTCGCCAACCGTGAAGGAGTTGACCACTACATTCTCCAGCGACTCACAACGCGAGAACACGCCTTTTCCCATATAGATGACCGTCTGGGGAATCTGCACACTCGTCAGACCAGCTCCGGCAAAGGCATAGTCCTCAATCATGCTCACCGTAGCCGGCAGCGTGATGCTGCGCAACTGGTCGCAACCCGCAAAAGCCGCATAACCAACGGTCTCCAGATTGGCGGGAAGTGTCACCGACGACAGTTTCTTGCCGAAAAAGGCTGTCCGAGGAATCGTGTTGCCCAGATAGTTGGTAACTGTGCCATAGAGCGCCATGCCCTGGTTAAAGGGAACAATGGTAACCTGGCTTAAGTCCAATGTACTCAACTCATCCATCGATTCGGTAATGAACTGGAAGTCACGGGCGTCCATCGTACCGCTGACCACCAACGAGGTCACAGAGGTGTTGTCGCCGACTAAGCGCGAAAGCTGGCCCGCAGTGTTGTTGACATTCAACGCCAAGCTGGTCATTGTCGTGAGTGCTGCAAGAAGCAGCAAGAAAAACAATTTACGCATCTTGTATTGTCTTGTTGTAATGATTATTCCGGTGTTTTAACCTGCAAATGTACGCATTTTTTAATGGACAACATCGGATTTAACGATTTTTTTTGTTTTTCACCAGAAGAAGAATCAAGAGACCAGAGGTTAAAAAGTCGATGAAATGGGGCGTATCTGCTCTATTGGAGCGCATCAAGAAGGAGGCCAAAGAAAACATAGGCAGCAAACAGCAACAGGGTGATAATGACAGTGCGGGCTAAGCAACCCCACGCACTCATGCCGTCGTTCTTCCCTTTCTTCCTGGACTTCTTTTTGCCTACAGTCTTTCTCGGGGCAACGCTGACATTACTTGTTGCGCTATTGCTTGATGATGTGGTTGATGACTTCATGCGAGATTTATAAGGTGGTGGCGTGGCAGTGCGTTTGCGCTCTGGCGGCGTTGGACCCTGTTTGGCTTCGTAGGCTGGCGGTTCGTCAGCGCTGCTGGACTTGGGCAACGGCTGACGGGCCTGCAGCAGGCACTGCGGGCAGACAATCAATCCATCACGGTCGATGAGTTGCTTGTTGCTGATCTCAAGTTTTTTACCGCATTTGGGGCAGGTCCAGCGCATACTTTCAGATATTAGCTATCAGCAATTAGCTGTTAGCTGTTGGCAGGTACGGTAAACCTACTAAAAGCTAACAGCTAAAGGCTAGTAGCTCAAAAATTTATCCCTCGTAGTGGATGATGGCTTTTACCACAACATGCCAGCGGCCGTCGATGAATTCGGCCTCACCGGCACGATCAGTGACAATGCGAGTGCCGCTGGGAATCTGAATGGCATTGCCGGAGCAAGCGCGGATCAGGTTCTCGGCAGGCATCATCAAGGCAAAACGGTGTACTTCAGGCTTATCGATGATTTCAAATGTGCCATGCGTGCCGTCAAAAGTGGTAAGCACATAGATAGAATTTCCAGGCTCAAAGGTGTCGCTAACGCGAGTAAAGTCGTCATTCTCGTCGGGACGGCTCATGAACAAGTTCATGACTTCGCCTTCTTCCTCTTCAACGACCTCTTCCTGCTCTTCCTGGACGGGCTCAACAGGATTGATTTCCTCCTCAACAGGCTCAGCGGGCATTTCCTCTTCTTCCATTACCGGTTCCTCGACAGGATCAATGTAAGAGATTTCTTCCCTGTCACGCAGCGACTTTCCT
This sequence comes from Muribaculaceae bacterium, assembly GCA_017619255.1. Taxonomy (GTDB): domain Bacteria; phylum Bacteroidota; class Bacteroidia; order Bacteroidales; family Muribaculaceae; genus Sodaliphilus. Next base: position 17,661 of record JAFZSS010000100.1, on the reverse strand, counting down.
GTAAGACGGATCGACAAGGCCTTCATCTGGTCAGCCGCATCGGTTGAGAACTCCTGAAGGTTGGCATTGGTGCGTTCAAGTTCGCGAGCGAAGGTGCGACGCAATTCCTTAATTTTGCCGCGGTTGCTCAGAGCGGTGAGCAATGCCCACAAGCCCAGCAGTGAACCGAGGATGCCTAACCACAAGGGCAGGTTGGCAGGGCAGGTAAATCCCTGGCCCTCAACCTTGGCGGGCTGTGCAGCGGCATCACCGGCTTGAGCCTGGTTCTGCTCGCCATCGACTTGCTGGCCATCGGTCTGCTGCTCGGCGGGTTGTGCCGGCGAGTCTACAGTAAACACCGGGGGCGTTTCAATGAAGTTGTTAATCTCGGGCTCTGCGAGCTTCCAAATCTGGGGCGTCACGAGTGCCTCAAGGTCCTTGATGGTGCCACCAGTGTTCTCCTTGGCCTTGAACTCATTGTAGATGCTCTCCCAACGGCGTCCTTGCTTGCTATAGACCTCATTGAGGTTATCCAGGGTATAGCCCTGCGGGAACTGCCTGTGGATTTCCTCAATCTTCTTACCGAAACCACGGCCATGGGCGGTGTAGTGGGCACATGTAGCCACACCCTGTTTCCAGAGTTCAGGGGACAGGGTCTGGTCTTCGTTCACCTCGGCCATTACCGAGATTGCGAGGCAGACGATTGCTGCCATGAGTAAAGTAATTCGTTTCATAATTAAAGCGTATTATGGTTATTGGTTAAACTTGCTGATGACATCGTTACGCAGATTCTTGAGCAGATTGTGCCTGATCACTCCGATGACGGGATAGAAGAACGGCACATCCTCTACCACATCAACGGCGTTGTAGCGGCCCTTGAGGAAGGTGTTGATACCCGCGGTGAGGTAGTTGGCCAGATTATCGTTAAGCACACTTTCAAAGAGCCTCAGCACATTGTTCTCAATGCCGAATTCATCCTTGATGGTCGCGTCACACAGGTCAACAAAGAACTGGTTGAACTCCTTGACTTTCTCTACCAGACGGTCACGCACCTCAACAGACTCGACTTGGGCCATGGTGAGTTCATCATCGCCCAGCATTGAGCAGCAGTAGCGCATACGCTTCACATTGACGGCATTGTAGCGCGACACATCGGCCTGGCCCTCAAGGCGCTTGTTCTCGAGTTTGATACCGCCACGGCAGGTGATCTGCTTGGGACATTCCACCTCCTGCTTGATTTCAAATGACTCGGTGTATTGCCGGTCATAGACACGCTCGATGATGGTCTGGGTGAGCATGTTGATGCGGCTGTGCGACCCTAATATGTTCAGAATCTTACTGCCCGTGCCCGAGAAGTAAATCTGCTTGGGCATCTCGTAGCCTCGTTGTTTCATGGCCTGGGCAATATAGTAGATGATGGCCGAGTAGAAGTACATGAAGACCAGGCGACGCTGGCTGTCGTTACGCAGCAGGGCATTGTAACTGTACAGGTTACGGTCAATCTCTCGCAGGGTGCGCAACTCCTCGACATTCTCAATTGAGAAAAGGAAGGCGTTGATATCCTCGCTGCGTTTCTGAGCCATGATGTCGCCCAGGATACTGCCCAAGTAAGCGATATTGTTGCCCTTGTCGTTCTCGATGAGCTGTTTGAAGTAGCGGGTGTAATGCTGGAGCAGCGGGTTGTTGTCGGCATCCTTGTCGGTGAAACCGTCGCCAAAAAGGGCATTGCCTGCAAACCGGAACGATGAAATGGCCACAGGCTCGCTGCTCATGCGGTCATTCGTCGGCTGATAAATGACAGTGTCGCAGGTGCCACCGCCAATGTCGATTGACACATAACTGCTGCCTGCCACCTCAGCACCGCTGTAGTAAAAGGCAGGTGCGAGGCTCTCGGGATAAGAACGCAAGTGGTCACTGTCGGCACCAATATAGGTATTGAACAACTCACTCCAGGTGCGTTCCAGAGAATCACGATCGGCACCACCCATGCTAACGGGATAGAAGTAGACAACCTCGGTGCGGCGCAAATCGGCATTCTCCAGCAGTGCCTTGGCCTTGATCAGCAAAGTGAGTTCACGAAGGAAAGCCTTGGCCAGTTCGGCGTCACCTTTCCATTTGAGGTTGGTCGTCACCTCATAGCCATGGAAATAACGGCGCTCATACAGGAACGGGATGTTCACATCGCTGAAGAGGTTACTCCCCATGCCGCTGTTCTCGTTGCGGGCCAGCGTGGAGCGCAAGGGAAAACCGTAGACATTATCAATCTCGCGGGGCAAGAACTCGACGCGCTGCACCTGCTCGGCATATTCCAGTGAGCGAGGCTTGTGCAACGAGGCGACAAGCACCTGCTGGGAGCCGTAATCAAAGGTGAACGGCCGTGAGGGCTGGCCACGCTCGGCCCACTCGATATGGGTGTTGGTCGTGCCGAAATCCACGGCAAAGATAAGTTCTTTGGCACTGGGGGCATAGGGCTTCCATTGCGGTATAATCACACCTGACGAGCGGCCCAAATGGTTCTGCACACTGACTTCCATATAGTCAAATGAACCGTCAACATCATAATAGGTGGTGCTGTAACCCGAGTGAGAACGGATGGCGTCGCGCACATTCAGCCCCTCGGTCTTGATGCCGTTCTTATAGAATCGCAAAGTCGCGCCACCACTCTCAATCATGGTGAACAGCTGCACGGTGTAGTCATCGTTGGCATCGGTCTTGATAAACGGGAACACCGAGGTGGACAATGTGGCGCCCACGACACGGCCCGTGCCGCGGCGCTCGTCAAAGGTCCAAGTATGGTCATTGATGGGGAAATACTTGCGCGACAACTCAATATAGCGGTTCTCCCCCTTCTTAACGCGAATGCGCAGGGTGACCATTACACTGCCGTCAGCAAACTCCTCGATGTCCATCACATGACGCCCGGCGATGGTGCCCTTGAGGTAATCGGTATCAAAATAGGTGAAAAGCAACGGCTTTAAGGGCAGCAGGTAACCACAGGTGGGCTGCGGCGTGCGCGGCTTGAGGTTGCCGTCAAAGAAGTGGTCTGTGTCAATCACGCAGCCACTGTCCAGGCGCACGAGAGTATCGGTCAGGAAATCATCGGTCGTGACAAACGGGTATTGAATCGATGTGTCGGGCAGCTTGCGGTCGCTCAAGGGGAGACCCCCGCCATAAACCTGGGTAGCGCTGTCCCACTCCTTGTCGATATAGCGGAAACGCTCCACACTGCCGTTGAATCCGTTGACCAGTACCAATGGCAATTCCTGTTTGTCTTGGGGCATCGTCGGGGTGATGACGAAATCGCTCTCGCTGGCAGCGGTGCGGATATCGAGCACACGCTTATGGTAAAAACGGGCACCCAGCACACTCACATCAATACCGCCACCGAAGGGGTCATAGCTGTGTTCCAACTGCTCCAGCACAACACTGGCGCGGCCCTCGTCAAGGGCATCCAGGTTGGGAATGACAGCGGTAAGGCGGCTATAAAGCGCAGGACGGTTCTTGCGCAGAGGTTCCAGATTCTTCTGCATGTAAGCATATACCTCGCCGCAATGCAGACGCAAGGCGGGATATGCGTTCATCAACAAGTAGAAGTAATAAACAAAATCCTCGTCGCGTTGCCACAGGTGGCGTGTCTCGCCAAACAGGCTCACACCCTGCTCCACCTTGATGGCATCAATCACACCCACGGCAGGCGCTGCCATGACGATGGATGCCGGTGATGTGCCGCCCAGCACCTTGCGGTCCCACATGATGATGTACCAGTCCTTGAGCAAATCGAAATTATAGACTTTGTCGCTGCGCAGGAACAGGTCCAGCGTTTCGCCGTACAAGCGATGCTGCGGATTGGCCTTCAGTTGCTCGATATTCTCCTCACGGTTCCAACGGATGATGCGCAGGTAGTCCTTGTGGTTCTCGTAGTCAAAGAACAATTGTGCCACATCCAAAGCGTTGGACACCAATCGTTCGTTCATACGGGCACCGCGCAACTGGTCATTGGCCAGCTGCTTGAAGGCGTTCTTCACCAGGTCTAACTGAGCCAACGGACTGGGAATTGCAGTGCGCGGATTCTCGCTTAAGCCGCCGTCGGGGTCCTTGATGCGCGCAATGTCATCGTCACTGTATGGGGCATGCCCGATCCAGTCCTCCTCGCCGTTCTTGTTGGTGTTATTGCTATAGGATAGTATGTCGCTCATTTTGTCTGTCTTATCTTCTAAAAACTATAGTGGCTATAGGTAACTATAGTGGCTATCATCAGTTGATATTTTCGTAGCGTTCGGTGAAAACCTTGTGTGCCGCCTTGTTGAACAAGTCCAGCAATTTGAATTCCACCGTGCGGTCGCTATAGATGGTGGCGTCCTTGCTCAACTTGTTCATCTCGGATTTGAACACATCGTTGTCCACCTTCTTGTGGCCGAACAGCGCCTTCTTCACATTCACGCCCTCGATGACATGGCTCATGTCAATTTCGCCAGGCCTGAACAAGGCCACGCTACGCATATTGTCGTGCATCTCAGTGAGCCACTGCGCATAGGCCAGCATGAACTGGTCCACCAGCGTGCGGTAGAACTGCGAGGCTAGGAAATCGCTCTTGATTTTCGGTTCATCCTCGGTGAAGCCCTGCCCGATAATATCCTTCAGGCCTGTCGTCAGGAACAGGAACAGCAGATGGAATTTGCTCATGGGCTCATAAATCAGCTCACGCGTGCGGTGGCCCAACGACAGGAAATTGAGTGTCAGGTCGTCCTTGGCAAGGGCGTACTCATAGGCCGTGGTAGGCATGGGATATCCGTCGGCATCAAACAACTTGCTATCCGGCACACCCGCAAAGTTGAGCGGAGCCAATGCACCGATGAGCTCAATCAGATGGGCGTTGTTGCGCTGTCCGTGCTCACCCGGGTCATATAGATAGGGCTTGCTGCGCACCTTGTCGCCCAGATAGTAGATGCTGTTCACATTACTGTCGTTGTCACCCGTGAGCGTGTTCTTGTAATAATAGAGCGCGCTCTGCGTCTTCACGATGAAATCGCTGGTGGCAATGCGCTGGTCGTGCTTATTGCCCTCAAGGGTGAAATATGGCAGTACCGTGAGTCCGCCGATGGGAGCGCGGCTCAACGCGTCGCGGTTCTCAATGCCCTCGAGGTTGGCGGCCTGGCGGATGTTCTTGACCATGATGGGGAAGCCGGCGGCACCCGTTCCGCCAAAGATAGAACTGATGAAGAAGATGCGGTCGCCCTGGCGGAAGATGTTGCTGAACGCCTTGAACTCGTTGCTGTCCTTAATCTCGTTCAGCGCCACGCTGCCGATGTTGGGACTGCCCACAAAGCCGATGTTCATCTTGTTCTCCAACTGGTAGTTGGCAAACAACAACGATGTCAACGCCTGGTTGGCCTCGTTCATCGTGTCATAGCCGATGAACTCGCGGAATTTGGCATTCTCCACCGCACCCAGGTTAAAGATAAATGTATCGTTCAAGGTCACGCTGCTGTTGCTCATAATTTCACGCAGGGTGACGATGCGGTTGGCAAAGAATCCATCCGCGTTGGGATCAGTGCCGTACAGCTTTTTCCTGATCTCACGGTAATCAATCAGCATCGCTTCGGTGCGCTTCAGGTCCTCGTTGGCCTTGTGCGGGTCGATGATCACGGGCACAATCTCCAAGTCCTTGACAGGCTTTCCGTCCTCGTCAAGGGGGCGCACTCCCGCCGCTGACAACATCAGCAGCGACTTCAACACCCTTGACCCGGTGCCTCCGATAGCAAATAGAAATAGTCTCATATTTTTTAGCTTTTCGCTGTTAGGCTTTCGCTGTTAGCAACAAACTCCTAACTTCAAATTTCTCATTTCTAACTTTTATTGCGGTATGGGCGTGTGACGGCAGTTGCTGCTCCACCACCGTATCGAGTAGGATGCGATGATAAAGAGCACAGCCGCAAACAAAACCGTTACCATCTCAAACCTCATCGCCTGGCCGGCATAGGCCAAGCCACTGTCTGAAAACACCGAGTCGTTGTAGAGGTAGCAGATGACGGGTGACAACACCGCCACCGCTGCCATCACTGCCAGCCAGTGATACCAGCGGTCAAACTTCACCGAGTTGATGGCATAGTAATAGATGGCAGCGCCACCCCATGCCACGATGATGGTGATGGCGGCAATCACGGGATAGACATTCAGATTCATCATCGAGTCGCTGAAACCCTGAGAGGTGTACATCCACTCATAAATGTTGTAATCAAAACCGCAGCTCAAAATAAAGAACAACACGGTCACCACAATTCCCGTAATCAAAAATCCAATATGTTTCATTAATCAGTTTTGAGTTTAGAGTTCAAAGGTCAGGTTATTGTTGGAGTCGGATAGTCAATTCAAACAAGTTGTTGCCGCCCCTCATAGCATCAAACATGCCACCCAGCAGCTGTTCCAGGCCTAAAGTCGTCGTAGCAAATGAGCCGTCGGCACTGGTGTCGTTGACGCTCGAGGACTGGCGCACCCATGCAGGCAGCTCGTTACGCAGCGAGACACGCACCTCGTCACGCGGACTCTTCAGGTCACCGGTGAATGTCAGCAAGTGGGTCTTCCCTTCGAGATAAGACCTATTGTTGGCGGTAATCATACCCTGGTCCACCGGTTGAATGCTCATTGTGTAACCGTCAATGCTCTTGACATCATAATTGGCCACATCAGTCAACAGGGCATTGTCCTTGAGCAAACCGCTCAAGTCCACAGCGATGGTGAAACACAACTTGCCGGTCTCGCGGTCACCCTTGCAATTGGTCAGCACGATTTCCTCGCCGTGCTTGGCACGGAATCGTCCCGCATTATCCTTCCACTCCGGCAGCACATCACACGCTACCTGGGCAGCACCCTGGTTGAAGCGATAACTGTTGCGCACCCCAGGTGCGTCAAGCACGCCGCTGTAGCGCTTGTCCTGAGCCAGCAAATCCATCGCGTCTGCATCAGCGATAATGATCAAGTAGAACGGGCGTTGACCCTTGTAGTCAAAGGGGACTCCGTCATAGGGATAATACTTGCCATTGAAGTCACCCATCAGCTGCTGCACCACCACACTCTTGCCCTTATACTTGGCAAACACGCGGGTCGCCAAACTGTTCTCCTCGTTGAAAATCTTGTCCAGACTCACCCCATGGGTGTCCTTGGGCGAGTAAATCAGGTCGCTCACCAGCACACTGACATTGCCGGGGCGTTGTGCCTCCAGAATCTTGTTGAAAATCAGCTGGAAATCAGTATAGCTCGCATCGCCTATCCCTGCCGTGCTCTGGTAGATGTCGCGGTCCTGCAGGAACTCATCGACCGAGTGCTGGTAGGGATAGATGCCGTCATTCACGATGTTGATATCGACCTTGCTGGTCGCGGGAAAATGGTTGATAAGGTCGTTTACGGCTTTTTTCAACTGGCCGCCACCGCCGCGCTGGTCATAAGGGACCATCGAGCCACTGCGCTCGAAATAGACCGTCAGCGACAGGTCCTCTACACCGCCGTAGGGCCGCGTGTCCCAATGCATGGGCGGACGAAGGCTCGATGCGATGCCCTCAATGTAATCATACATTTTCTTGTGGTCAACCTTGCCTTCGGCAGTCAACAGGTCACCGAACTTGCCAGGGTTGGCAGTCACTATCGAGCACAGTGAGTCATAGGCGGCACGCGTCGTGTCACCGCTCACCAGCACCTTGCGCACGGCCTTATCCAAACTGCCGCGTCCGCCGCACGAGAACAGTCCTGCCAGCAGCACGCAGCACAACAGCAAAGCGGGTAATCGTCTGATTTCTCTCATTATCGTTGTTTTCTTTTTCTTCTCTTAAGGGAACAACATCCCATTAAATAGCAAAATTACTGCTTTTTCAACCACTGGAAAACAAAACCCATGTTAAAAAATGTTTAGTTCTTTGATAACACTATTTAAGCATAATTCATATCAACCTTTCGGGTAAAAATAGTAATTTTGCGGAACATTTTTCACATGGGCATGTAATGCTCATGATCTGCGGCAAAACTTATGTTGGCTGAAGGCCATTGAAGACCAGTTTTCAATGGCTGAGGCATTATCGAGTACACTCAATTTCATAACTGGAGAAATGATCGACTTTCTGGCGACATACCATCTGCAAGGTCTCGTGCTGGGTCTTTGCTCATTCTTGATTATCGGCTTATGCCATCCCATTGTCATCAAAGGAGAGTACCACTGGGGCCAGCCCTTCAAGTGGGTTTTTCTGGTTGCTGGCATCATCCTGTGCATCGGCTCGCTGCTGGTGGACAGTGTGTTGTTTTCCGCGTTAATGGGTGTAGGAGCGTTTTCGTGCTTTTGGGGCATCAAGGAAATGGGTGAACAGCAGGAGCGTGTACACAAGGGCTGGTTTCCGCGCAACCCCCGCCGCACCTATCCCTGGGACGAAAAGAGTGAGAAATTTCTCGACAATTATGAACTAGGGACTAAGGACTAGGGACTATGAAGACAATACAGGCCATATCTGTTACACTGCTGACGCTTGTGCTCGCGGGAACAACGATGAGTGCGGCCCACAATGTGAGCGGCACCATCACCTGCGACGGCCAGGGGGTGGCAGGTATTGCCGTGAGCGACGGCTATGAAGTTGTCCAGACCGATGCCGGCGGTCATTATGCGATGACCAGTGCCAAGAAAAACGGCTATGTCTTCTACACCCTGCCAGGGGGCTATGAGCCCATGCTGGCCGATGGATTCAACCCCCAGTTCTGGGCACCGTTGTATTCCCGTGATGTCAATGTCAACGAGGTTCACGAATTCACATTGCGGCGAGTGGATAATGACCGACACACGGTCATCTTTGGCGCCGACACTCACCTGGCGCGACGCAGCAGTGACCGCGCCTACTTTAAGAAAGGCCTCATCGCCTGCCTGAATGACGAGGTGACGCGTGCCGACGGCGGTGCCATCTACTCCGTCCTGCTCGGGGACCTCACATGGGATGTTTTCTGGACTCAGAACAACTATAACCTGAGTGATTTCATGGCCGACATGAAACACTTCAATTACCCCATGACGATGTGGCCCGTTATCGGCAACCACGACCACGACCCCAGCATTCCTGCCGGCGACAACACCGATGAGGAAGCTGTGGAGGCTTGGCGCGACATCGTGTGCCCCAACTACTACAGTTTCAATCTGGGCAAGGTGCACTATGTGGTGCTCGACGATATCGTGTACTTGAACATCGCCTATGATGGCGAGACTTACAGCGAAGGTGTTGCCGGCAGCCGCAACTACCGAGGAGCCATCACCGATGAGCAGATACAATGGTTGCGTAAGGACTTGGCGCTCGTGGGCCACAGTACCCCATTGGTGGTGTGCCTTCATATCCCCGCCTGGAGCATCAACGCCAATTTCAACTACAGCGCCAGACTCGACAATTCCTACACCTTGTGCAACCTGCTCAACCAGTATGACCAGGTACACATCGTCAGCGGCCACAACCACTGCAACTACACCGCAGAGCCCTCGGCCTTTCCCCATGTGACCGAGCACAACATCACCGCCGTGTGCGGTTCCTTATGGCAAAGCGCAATCATGACCGACCACCATATCTGTCAGGACGGCAGCCCCGCCGGTTACCTGCGTTGGTCCGTCAACGGCACGAGCCTGCAGTGGGTCTTCCAACCCATCCATGAGGGAGACAGCCAGATGCGCCTCTATGACATGAACACCGTGCGCGACTTCTACCTCAACAACAGCACCATGCGTGATATCCTCAATGAGTACCCGTCAAGGGTGAACTATGGCAACATTGAGGATAATGTGGTCATGGTCAATGTATACGCCTTCAGTCCCGGCTGGCAAGTCACCATCAGTGAGGGTGACAGCATCCTCCCGTGCCAACGCGTCTATACCGAGGATCCTTTCCACACCCTCGCCTATGATGTTCCCCGTTACGCCACCGCCGGCTATTACAGTACTTATTATACCACGACCAACAGCACACACCTCTTCAAGGCCAAAGCCGCCACGGCGACCAAGCCTGTTACGGTGCGTGTGGTCGATAACTTCGGCAATATCCACATACAGCGCATCTCGCGTCCCCACGGCTACAACATCGACATGGAAGGCAAGGAAATCACGCTATTGCCTGGTGATGTGAATAGCGACGGCGAGGTCAACATCGCTGATGCCAACGCCCTCATCAACATCCTCTTGGGGGCTGCATCACAACCCTGCTCTTCCCTTCTCGCCGATGCCAACGCTGATGGAGAGCTCAACATTGCCGATGTGAACATGATTATTGACTTAATACTCAAGATATAGACTACTATGCGTATAGATATCCTCACCGTCATGCCCGATGCGCTCGAGTCACCGTTGCATACCTCGATTCTGCAACGCGCACAAGACAAGGGCCTCGTGGAAATACATGTCCATAACCTCAGGGACTGGAGCCTGCGTAAGCATCGCAAAGTCGATGACTACCCCTTCGGCGGCGAGGCTGGCATGGTCATGCAGATCGAGCCCGTGTGGCGTTGCATGGAAGAACTTAAGAGCCAGCGAGATTATGATGAAATCATCTTTACCTCGCCCGACGGCGAGCAACTCGACCAGCCCATGGCCAATGCCTTGTCACTCAAGGAAAACATCATGATCCTGTGCGGTCATTACAAAGGCGTGGACTATCGCATCCGTGAGCACCTCATCACACGGGAAATCACCATTGGTGACTATGTCCTCACTGGAGGGGAACTCCCCGCCGCAGTCATTGCCGACGCGGTCGTCAGGCTGTTGCCGGGAGCCATCGGCGACGAACAGAGCGCCTTGAGCGACTCTTTCCAGGATGGGCTTATCGAAGCCCCTGTCTATACACGCCCCGAGGTATTCAACGGCTGGCATGTGCCCGAAATCCTCTTGAGCGGACACCAAGCCAAAATCGCTGAATGGAAAATGCAGATGTCACTCGAGCGAACCCGGCGCCTGCGTCCTAACCTACTCAAAGACAAAGAAGTATAAGAGATCTTTTCTCCATATGTCTATTCTCTGTTATCTATTCTCTATTCTCTATAAACTTAAGACTCACAACTTAAAACTGACTAGAATATGGCACCTTTCAAATTTCAACGACCCAAGTGGATTCCGCGATGGCTCAACATTCCGCTTGTCCTCGTCATCGCCTTTGTCATCACGCTCGCATTCTTTGGCGACAACAACTACATGATGACCAGTAAATTCCGTTCACAAATCAATGAACTCAAGAGCCAAATCAAGAACAACCAGGACTCGGCGGCAGCCTATGACGCCAAGGTCAGACAACTCAAGACCGACAATGAGTCACTGGAGCGTCTCGTGCGCGAGCAATACGGCATGAAGCGCACCAACGAGGAAGTATATATCACAGACATTCCCTAAATAACCGATTATGACAAAAGAAAAAAGAATATCAATAGCCAACCTGCTGGTTCTCCTGGGCTTGTTGCTGATGCTCGTTATGGCAGTGCTGCCCTTGTTCCTCCATCACCTTGAGGGCAAAGAATCGATGTGCTGGACCTATGCCGCTGGAGCATTCATCGTGCTGGCTGCACGACTGCTCGGTTACGACAACGATGGCTCTCTGCGTGTCAAGCGCTTGCACCGCATTCTCATCTTCAGCGGCTTGCTCTATTGTGCCAGCGCCGCCGTGATGTTTATCCCTGACATGTCCAAGAACTGGATTGCCTTCCTGCTGGCAGGCCTCGTTCTTCAAATATACGCCTCATGGATGATTGACAAGGAAGTTAAGAAAAACGAAAAATGACCTCAAGTCGCGGGTATTTTTTGCAGTTACAGACAGTTTGACTAATTTTGCGCTTTTGATGATAGGCAATCTGACCATAGACAACGGGAACACCTCGGTTAAGGTGGCGTTTTTTATCGGCAACCAAATCGTGGCGACCACACGATTCGTGCGGCGTGACACCAGGCTGCTGGAACGCTTTATCAGTACATATAAGCCCGAGACCGCCATCGTGTGCAGCACGGCATCAAGCGCTGCCAGCCAGCGCATCGAGACGCTTGCAGAGCAACGGTGCCGCAATGTAATGTACCTCAGCCATGACACGCCCATGCCCATCACCCTGGGCTACCGCACCCCGATGACACTGGGCCGGGACCGAATTGCGACCGCCGTGGGGGCATGGAGCATCTCGCAACGACTTGACGAGGATAATGATGTGTTGATCATCGATGCCGGCACAGCCATCACCTATGACCTGGTGACAGCACGAGGATGCTTCGTCGGCGGCAACATAGCACCCGGCATGACACTGCGCTTCAAGTCACTCCATGAGCACACGGGACGCCTGCCTCTTGTGCAAGCCGACGGCGACACACCCGTTGTGGGATATGACACGCTCACTGCTATACGCAGCGGCGTGATGCTCGGGATACTGGGCGAAATCAGAAGCTACATCGCCGACATCAAACTCTCCCACCCTAACCTGACGGTCTTCATCACCGGCGGAGACGGCAAACTGCTGCAAAGCCATCTTGGTGACAAAGATGTCATTTATTATGAAAACTTAGCGGCTGAAGGCCTCAACCGCATCTATTTATATAACCAAGCAAATGAAACTCTTTAGGAACATAACATTATTGCTGGCCGTGACCTTGGGATGGGGAACGGCGACGGCACAAACCGTGACCACACCTTACTCCAAGATGGGCTATGGCATGCTCACCGACAATGTGTCGAGCATTCAGCGCTCGATGGGAGGCGTGGGATATGCCATGAAAGGCGGACGCATCATCAACGCGATGAATCCCGCCTCCTATGCCGATGTGGACTCGCTCACCTTTCTCTGGGATGTCGGCGTGGACCTGACCAACCTGTGGAGCAAGGAAAACGGCAACACGGGCTACAACTTCAGCGGTGGCCTGGATTATCTGACCGGCCACTTCAGAATCACCAAGGGGCTCGGAGCGGCATTCGGTCTATTGCCCTACTCATCGGTGGGTTATTCCTATGGTGGCGACATTGACGGCGGCAGCGAGATGCGTAGCGGCAATGGCGGTTTCAACCAGCTATTCCTCGGCGTCGGTTACCAGCCCGTCAAGCACCTTAATGTCGGACTGAACTTCGCTTACCTCTTCGGCACCACTTCCAACACCACACTCATCACTTCCAGCTCGGCGGGCTATTTCACTCGCAATATGAGAATCCGTGACTGGAATGCCCAGTTCGGTGTCCAGTACAGCCTGCCCATGATGAAAGGACGGGACCTGCTCACCGTGGGCGCCACCTTCCAGCCCAAGAAATCGTTCCATGGTGAAGCATGGGGCACCAGTTTTGACAGCCAAGACAACGATGTCGACACCATCGGTTTCACCAAGATGAAAGGCAATTATGAGCAGCCGGCATCCATAGGCATGGGATTGAGCTACAACATTAACCGTAAACTCACCATCGAGGCCGACTATACCTACCAGAAATGGAGTGAAGCCAAATATCAGCCCATCATCGGCTTTGAATCACAGTCAATGAAGTTTGATGACCGCTGGAAAATTGCCGCCGGATTGCAATATACGCCCAACAAGCGAGGCAGTTACTTCGGAGCCATGTCATTCCGCGCCGGTGCATTCTATAATCATGACTACATGAATTACAACGGCAATAATGTGCGTGATTATGGCGCGAGCCTCGGCGTGGGACTTCCCGCTCCCAGCGGCAAGACCACCGTCAATCTGGGATTGGAGTGGCGACACCGCACCACCAGCCCCATCCAACTCATCACCGAGAACTACTTCAACATCACGCTGGGCGTGAACTTCAACGAACTGTGGTTCTGGAAGAGCCGCATACGCTAACGGGTGAAAGGTCTCCTGCACATAGCATTACTGATTGTAGCATTGATGTCCTTGACATCCCTGGCGGGCTGTAAAGACGAGGGTACTAATGTGGTCAGTCATCCTACCGACCCAGAACTGGTGCCCACCATGACAACCGCCGATGTGCAGACGATCATCAGTGACTCGGGGCATACGCGCTACCGCATCGCCGCCAAGCAGTGGAATATGTTCGAGGAAGCCAAAACACCACATTGGACTTTTCCACAAGGGGTCACCTGTGAAGAGCTGGACAACAACTATAACACCGTCACCACCATCAGGTGTGACTCAGCCTATTTCGACAAGGTGAAAAACCTGTGGACCCTGACCGGAAATGTGCGCATGACCAATGTCTCCAACGATTTGGTGCTCACCGACCAGCTTATCTGGGACCAGCAGTTACACCGCTTGTACAGTGACGCCTTTATACATATCGAGAAACAAGGGCGCGTCATCGAGGGCTACGGCTATGAATCCAACGAGCGCCTCACGACCTACCAATTGCGCCAGGTCGAGGCCATCTTCCCCATCGACGAGCGCCGCATGCCGCATCCTAACAGCGGCAACGCCGCGCCCATGACAGTGGAATAGACATCCATCACACCGCCAACAAGCGGTTTAAAGATAGAGTATTGTGCAAATTGACACTACAACATCACTGATTATCGCGCTCATTGCGCTGCTGTGCTCGGCATTTTTCTCGGGCCTGGAGATCGCTTTTGTCAGTTCCAACAAGGTGCGGGCCGAAATTGAGATGGCACGCGGCGGAATCATCAACCGCATCCTCAACATTTATTACCGTAACCGTGAGATGTTCATCTCCACCCTCCTCATCGGCAACAATATCGCCAATATCGTTTACTCGATGGCCATGGCAGTCCTGCTTGCCAAGCCTCTGGAGCAGTGGATTAGCAACGAGGCATTACTGCTGCTCGTGCAGACTCTTATCGCCACACTGATTATCCTCATCTTCGGCGAATTCATTCCCAAGAGTATTTTCCGTATCAATCCCAACGCCTCGCTACGCACATCGTCCATACCCCTGTTCATGATCTATTGTGTGCTGTATCCCATCTCGCGCTTTACCGAGTGGCTGTCAGCCACGCTCATGAAACTCTTTGGCATCAAGATCGACTCCACACGCGTGAGACTGCTCACCGTAGATGAACTCGATGCCTACCTGCAGGAGAATATTGACAAACGCGAGGATGAGAACAAAACCGTCGAACGAGAGGTAAAGATCTTTGAGAATGCACTTGACTTCAGCGACACCCGACTGCGTGACTGCATGGTACCGCGCAACGAGATTGTCGCCGTCGATATTGAGGACACCACGCGCGATGATCTCGTGAAACTCTTCACCCGTTCCGGCTTGTCCAAGATTGTGGTATATAAAGAGAACATCGACGATGTCATCGGCTTTATCCAGGTGAGTGAACTTTTTGTCACCGATGTGGATTGGAAAACAAGACTCAAGCCTGTCGTGTACGCACCCGAGACGCTGCTCGCACGCAAGATGATGCAGCAACTCATGGACGAGAAACGCTCCATGGCCATCGTCATCGACGAGTTTGGAGGCACCAGCGGCATGGTAACCCTCGAGGACCTGGTAGAGGAAATCTTTGGAGAAATCGAGGACGAGCACGACCGCAACCGCCTCACGGCAAGGCAGTTGAATGAGAATAGCTATGAATTCTCGGGACGCATGGAAATCGAGGAAATCAACGAGCGGTTCCATCTCGACATCCCCGAGAGCGACGATTACCAAACATTAGCAGGCTACCTGCTGGCCGAGAACGAAGCCATCCCCAATGTGGGAGAGGTGCTGGAGCTACCCCCTTACCAGTTCACCATCGAGCGTAAGACAGCTGCACGCATCGAACTCATCCGCGTGGATGTCATCAATGGCGAGGAAGAGAAAAAATAGGAGGCTTGATGCCGACATTTTGCAAAAAATCATCAGTAGGAATTAAAAAACTGACAAATTATTTGCTACTTTAAAAACATTTGCTGTATCTTTGCAGTCGCATTTCGCCAGAAATGTCACATGGTGTGTTAGTTCAGTTGGTTAGAATACCTGCCTGTCACGCAGGGGGTCGCGTGTTCGAGTCACGTACACACCGCACGGGAGATGTCCGCAAGGATATCTCTCGTTTGTTTTTGGTTATACACTTAAAACGGGGCATGGTGACCACAACGGCCAAGAACCAGCAACGGGAACAAGTCCTCCAACAATGACTTGTTCCCGTTGTTGTCAAAAAATGTGTGTGATTCGTTTTGTCGGGGTACCTGGATTCGAACCAGGGACCTCCTGCTCCCAAAGCAGGCGCGCTAACCGGACTGCGCTACACCCCGATGCTCTCGTTAAAAGCGGTGCAAAGGTACACCTTTTTTCAAAAACCGCAATACAATTGATGTGATTTTATCATTTTTTACTTAGGGATGAGTCATTTGTTGCGAGAATGTAGTAACTTTGTGAGTTAAAACGACATTTAAGCATAGAACCAACCAACTATAATACAAGTAAAGAGAAATGTATAGAACCAAGACAAACGGCGAACTTCGTCTTGCTAATGTGGGCGAAGTCGTGACTCTGGCAGGCTGGGTTCAGCGCACCCGCAAGATGGGCGGCATGACCTTTGTGGACCTGCGTGACCGCTACGGCATTACTCAAATCGTGTTTAACAATGAGGTGGACGCTGCACTGTGTGAGCAGGCCAACCATCTGGGTCGTGAATATGTCATCCAGGTAGAGGGAACTGTGGCCGAGCGTTCGAGCAAGAACGCCAACATCCCGACCGGCGACATCGAGATCATCGCCAGCAAACTGAATATCCTGAGCGAGAGCATCACCCCACCGTTCACCATCGAGGACAACACCGACGGCGGTGACGACCTGAGAATGAAATACCGCTATCTGGACCTGCGCCGCAACGCCGTGCGCAAGAATCTGGAGCTGCGTCACGATATGGCCATCCTCATCCGCAACTATCTCGATGACAAGGGCTTCCTTGAGGTCGAGACTCCCATCCTGATCGGGTCCACACCCGAGGGCGCACGCGACTTCATCGTCCCCTCGCGCATGAATCCGGGCCAATTCTACGCCCTGCCCCAAAGCCCGCAGACGCTCAAGCAGCTGCTGATGGTAGCCGGCTTTGACCGCTACTTCCAGATTGCAAAGTGTTTCCGTGACGAGGACCTGCGAGCCGACCGTCAGCCCGAGTTCACACAGATTGACTGCGAGATGAGCTTTGTGGACCAGGAGGATGTGCTCGAGGTGTTTGAGGGCTTGGCCCGTCACCTGTTCAAGCAGGTGCGCAATGTGGACCTGCCCGAGAAACTGGAGCAGATGACCTGGCATGACGCCATGCGCCTGTATGGCAGTGACAAGCCCGACCGCCGCTTCGGCATGACCTTCGTCGAGGTAGATGATGTGCTCAAGGGCACGGGTACCTTCCCCGTGTTCAACGAGGCCAACTACATTGGCGCCATCTGCGCTCCCGGTTGTGCAAGCTACTCGCGCAAGGAGCTTGACGGGCTGGTAGAGTTTGTGAAGCGTCCGCAGGTGGGTGCCAAGGGACTGGTGTATGTCAAGTTCAACGAGGACGGCACTGTCAAGAGCAGCATCGACAAGTTCTATGAGCCCGCAGTATGGCAGCAGCTCAAGGAGAAGATTGGTGCCAACGACGGCGACCTCGTGCTCATCATGAGCGGTGACAACGTCAACAAGACACGCGTGCAGCTGTGCACCCTGCGTCTGGAAATGGGCGAGCGCCTGGGCCTGAGGGACAAGAACAAGTTTGAGTGCCTGTGGATTGTGGACTTCCCGCTGTTTGAGTGGA
>JAFZSS010000099.1 GCA_017619255.1 Muribaculaceae bacterium | reverse complement strand
GGTCACCAAAGTGCCGCTTGCTATAGAAATAGCCCATCGCACAGGCCATGGCGAAATGGGCGGGCACGGCTGTCAAGCCGCGGATTACCCCCGTGAGCATCCAGTCCTCACTCTGGAGCACATAGAGAATGTTCTCGGTACCAGCGAAACCCAATCCCACACAAGCGGCATAGACAATGCCATCAAGGTACTCGTCATAATACTTGTTTTTGCGCAGAAAGAGCCACAACATCAGCAACTTGGCACTTTCCTCAGGAAGTGCCGCGCCAAACAACGACAACTTTGCCGCATCGCCAAACGAGCCAGGCTCGGTCACCACGAGTCCCATCATGCCCAGAACGGCGACGATGACCACGGTTACAAATGTTGAACCCACACCATACAGGAAAGCGTGGAGCAGCAAGTGAAGCGGCTCTGGACGCGCCGAGTCCTTGCGGTAAATCCACCAACCCAAGATCAAGACAGGCAACAAAGCGGTGGCAATAATGAGTATCATAATCAATCTGTTTTTATCAGGTCAAAAATAAAACGAGGGAATCGTAAGAAAACATGCGCCCGATGAGGCGAAATGGCCATCATCGGGCGCAAGGTTTCACTGTTTTAATTCACCTTATTAAAGAGCCAGGCGGAAGCCGAGTGAATAGCTGCGGCTCGTGGGTGACTCATTGCCGCGGAAGGTGACGCGACTATCACGAGGTACACTGAACCAGCTGCCACCACGGGTGACACGGCGCACACCGTTGTCGGGACCAACAGGATTCACCTGAGCCTCCTCGTTGTAGGGGCCGTACCAGTCACTGCACCACTCAAACACATTACCTGTCATATCATACAGACCCAGTTCGTTGCCATGTTTGCTGCTCACTACATGAGTGCCATAATCTGGGCTACCTGATCCCACGGCATAACTGTTGTTGTAATACCAGGCCACCTCGTCAAGGTTGTCGCTGCCGGAATAAACCGTGCCGCTGCTCTTGACACCGCCACGAGCGGCAAACTCCCATTCAGCCTCGGTGGGCAGACGGAAGGTCTTACCGGTGATGGCATTCAGGCGAGTGATGAACTCCTGACAATCCTCCCAGCTTACCTGCTCAACAGGACGCTGCAAGTTGCCAGTAAAGCCGCTGGGCGTAGTGCCCATAACAGCATACCACAATTCCTGGGTTACCTCGGTTTGGCCGATGCTGAAGGGCGACAAGGTCACTTCATGAGCAGGCATCTCATCATCGTTAGCCAAGCCCATTTCCACCATAGTGCTGTCAACACCCATGGTGAAGGTACCACCATCGAGGGCTACCATCTGGAACGAAACGCCATTGACAGTGAACATGCCTGGGATGGTATTGTAGTTCTGCATGCGCTCTATGAACTGGTTGGCAGCACTCTGCAACTCGCTGAAGTTATCATTAAGTACAGAACTGCAGTCAAGCAGCAGCATCACCAGTGCACTGGAATAGGTGCTCTCGACATCAGGCAGCCCGCTTGCCGAGAACTCAGTGCTGGCTTCCCAATTCTCCTGATCATCAACCCAGTACCACTCCTGGATATTCTTCTTCTCGATACGCTCCTCGCTGTCGAGCTGGATGCCGTTGAACACCATTGTGACAAACATGCCGTCAACACTGCTGGCAGCCACACTGTCACCCGAGGTGCAGGTCATGCCCTTGTAAACAATGTTGGTGAGGCTGCGGGTTTTGAGCGAGAAGGTGCCTTCGATATACACCTGTGACTCACCCACGGTCTCACTGTTCACCTCGTCAAGGGTGAAGCGGATGCGTGTTCCTGTACCCACACCGGGGAATACCAGCGTGAGCTTCTCTGACATGTTACGGCTCACCAGATCGTCGGCAATGGCCTGGAAACGGGTGTTTACCTCACTCATGGAGTTCACCTCCATTGCCTTGGCTGAGTCACTTGACAGTGCATACAAGTTAGCGCGGAACTGGTTGGCGTCCACGACATTGTCGTTGAGCAGTCCTACGGTGTAAGCCTTGATGGGTCGGCCATAGACATGCTGATCGGCAATGCGATCGCTCAAAGCCTGAGCATACTCAGCCTCGGTCTCATACTTGTCGGTCATCATCAGCGAACCCTGATCAAGACCCTCGGTGAAAGTGACGATAGCCACATTCTGCAGGTTCTCGGGGTAGTTTGCCACCTTCAAGGCATCAATTGCTTTATCCACCGAGTAGTAAAGCAGTCGTCCCGGCTGGGTGTTTAACGATGCGATGAAATCGTTGAAGCCGCTCACGGTTGTCGAGTCAAGGAAAGCAATCTCCTTGGTCATCAATGTGCTGTTATATCCCGTGATACCCATATACATGCCGGTTTCTACCGTAGGCACGACCGGTCCACGCAGGATATAGTCAATGAGCACATTAATGTCAGCGACAGTGATGTCGCCGTCACCATTCACATCACATGCGGGATTGTTCTTGTCACCCAGGATAGCGTCGATGACAAGGTTGACATCAGCAATGTTAACATCACCATCGGCATTGACATCACCCTCGATGTTACTGGAATAACGGTTTGGCA
The DNA here is from genome assembly GCA_017619255.1 of Muribaculaceae bacterium. Classification (GTDB taxonomy): domain Bacteria; phylum Bacteroidota; class Bacteroidia; order Bacteroidales; family Muribaculaceae; genus Sodaliphilus. Next base: position 1,249 of record JAFZSS010000099.1, on the reverse strand, counting down.
AGGCCAAAGCCATTACTGTTGACAATACAATCAACGAAAAAAGAGTAGTCAGTCTCATGTTTAAAAATATGTTTTGGTTTTAAAATGATATTCCATAATTAACGCCGCACTGTGCGCTATCGCACAATTATCAACCTACAAAATTACACTTAATTTATTCAATTAGCAAGAAAGGAAGAAAATAGTTATTAACAATATCCCCAATTTGGCATTTTTTTGCCGTATCTTTGCGACAAGTCTTGTCCGTTTTGGAGAAGAATTTGCTGAAACAGACTTTTGAAATGGTATCAATCGTGCATCTTTTGGGCGTATTGCTCACCGTTGGCTTGCTGCTGGCGGCGGGATGGATATCAGGGCGCAAAGTGAAGGATGCCCGCAGTTTCACCACCGGCGGCAACTCCAGCAGCTGGATGGTGTGCGGAGCCATGCTGGGCACTCTGGCGGGCGGTCAGTCCACTATCGGCACGGCACAATTAGCCTTCAGCTACGGCCTGTCGGCATGGTGGTTCACCATCGGTGCAGGCTTGGGAGCGCTGGTGCTTGGGGTCCTATACACCCCATCATTGCGCCGCAGCGGATGCACGACATTGCTCGAAACCGTCAGCCGCGAGTATGGTCACAAAGCCGAGACGGTGGGTTCCATCCTGTTCTTGATCGGCATTTTCATCAGCATCGTGTCTCAGGTGATTTCGTCATCGGCAATGATAGGCAGTCTGTTCGGCATCCCAACTGTAATGGCATCGGCCATCGGTGCAGTGCTCATCATGTTGCTGGTACTCTTCGGGGGCATCCGCAGCGCGGGGGTTGGCGGCATCATCAAGCTGATACTTCTTTACTTGTGCTCGCTCGCTGCAGGCTTTATCGTCTGGCACATCGCTGGAGGACTGACAGGGCTGCGCGACGGCGTGGACACGATCTATCAATCTCAATCTGTGGCCCAATTCAATGGGTTGAGTGATGTGGAGAGCATCCATCACCGTTACGGGTCGCCCTTTGCCCGCGGCTTTTTCAAGGATATGGGCGGCTGCTTGTCGCTCGTGCTGGGTGTGGTGTGCACCCAGAGTTACGCCCAATGCATCTGGTCGGCCGCCAGCACTCCCAAAGCCCGACGCGGTGCCTTGCTTTGTGCCTTCTTCATGCCTATCATCGGAGCAGCCTGCACCCTGGTGGGCATCTTCATGCGCGGACATTATGTCACCGCCGATGAGCTCGCCGCCCTGCAGGCTGCCGGCGAGACGCTGCCCAGTGG
>JAFZSS010000098.1 GCA_017619255.1 Muribaculaceae bacterium | reverse complement strand
GCGCTGGTCAAAGGCATCCATACCCTCAATCTCGGGGGCAATCACCTCGTTGACATTCTTGACGGCCTTGAGGACGCCCTTGCCGCCATAACGCTTCTTGTCGCCGTCACGCAGCTCGAGGGCCTCGTTCTCACCTGTCGAAGCGCCGCTGGGCACCGATGCACGGCCCATGTCGCCACTCTCAAGGGTTACTTCAACTTCTACAGTAGGATTACCACGCGAATCCAGAATCTCTCTGGCATGAATCTCTTCAATATACATAATGTTTCTAAACTTTGGTTAGTAATATCATTTAGTGGGCGCAAAGATACTATATGTCACCAAGAAAAGCAAATTTTAGATTTGAATTATCGTTAACGCAGCGTTTGGCCGTCATCAGCGAGCGGCGCCTCGATGTCCGGCCTGACTCCAGCCCTTGGTCCACAAGTCAGTTTGTCTATAAAATTCCCCACTTTGTCTAATACATTTGCACGAAAACGGGATTCAGATGTACTTTCGCATCAGCAGCAAGAAATAGCAAGACCAGAAACACTAAAGTAAAAAGATTTAGAGTTAATGATTCACCTTACATCAGCCATGTAATATCAGTACATCAGTTTCATAACCACAAGTAGAAATATATGTTAAATACACAGAGAGTTTGCCGTTACCTGAATTGAGTAACGGCATTTTCATTTGCACAGGTGCTGAATATCTCTTACCTTTGCTTCCACAAAACAACAACAAAAGTATTATGCGTTACTATTTCATCATCCTGATCACACTGCTGATGCTGCCGTTCACCGGCATGTCACAGACACAAGACATCACCGTAGCCGACGCCGTCGATGTCGTTGTAGTTGACGACAACAGCGCGGCCCAAGAGGTCATCACCCTGCCGCCGCTGCCCGCCAAGCCCACCGGCAAAGCCTTTATCGTCATCTCAAAAAAAGACCTGAAGCTCCGAGTCTATGACCGCAACGCCGCCGGCGACACCATCATCGTGGCACAATATCCCTGCTGCATGGGCAAAAACAAGGGCAACAAGCAGAAACGCGGTGATATGCGCACGCCTGAGTCCCCCAAGGGCAAGCCCTTCAAGATCACGATGATTCAGGACGCCTCGACATGGAGACACGACTTCAAGGACGGACGCGGCAACATCAAGGCCTACGGACACTGGTTTCTGCGCCTGGAGACACCGGGCCACAGCGGCATTGGCATCCATGGCAGCACCAACAACGAGAAGTCCGTTCCCGGCCGCGCCAGCGAGGGCTGCATCCGCCTGCTCGACGGGGACATCATCTTGCTGAAGAAGCACTTCGCCTATGTCGGCATGCCCGTCATCATCCAGGGCGAGACCGACGGTCCCCTTCCCTGGGAAGAACGCGCCCGCCATGCCAACGACGAGTAACCCCAACCCGTTGGGATAGTACTGCAATAACAACAAGCGGCCGGCTGACGAATCAGTTGGTCGCTTGTTTGTTTTGAGGTGCTACCTCCAGCCACCATCATGACTGTCGGCCTGCCAGCAGCCTTTGTAATGCCGGCATTGTATTGCCTCATGATAAAAATCCCTCACACTCTGGAGAGCATGAGGGATATATCTTGTCTTTATTGGATATTTAATTCCAGGAGCCGCTCAACAGATAGTCGATCAGTAAGGTGGCATCGCTGATGTCCACTCCACCTTGCTGGTCACAGTTGGCATTCTCCATATTGATTCCGGTAGCATCACCACTCAACAGGAAGTCGATCAATGCGGTAGCGTCGCTGATATCCACCACTCCGTCGTTGTTCACATCGCCCCGGAGGATGGACATACTGACAGTGAAGTGGTGGGGGTCCAGTTCACCGAACACCGGTTGCTGATAGCGGTGTCCTGACTCATCGGCACCGAAGACATAGTAGTCAACCTCTGATGCCTGGTGATAGCCCTTGATGTAGCCCACATATTCATCGGGGGCGCCGGTGGCTCTCATGTGCGCAGTCTGGTACGGGCCGTTGTCAATGCTGTAGTAAACCAAAAGCGAGTCCTGCTTCAAGGGCTTACCGCTATAGGCGATGAACTTGCTCGTAACGGCGATGGAATCTCCACACTCCTGTGTGCCGAAGAGCACATTCCTGTGGTCGACAAACAGCATATTGAAGTCCATCACTCCGCGCGTGCGGCAGTGCAGGGCATCGGTGTTGAGCCAGCCGGAGGAATAGTTTGAGTTGGTCACACCTACAACCTCATAGCCGGGCATGGCGTCCTTGTAGACCTGGAGTGCGCGTTGATTATAAGTGTTGTTGCTTCCCAACGGCACATAGACAGTCTTGTTGAGAATAAGACTATTGGTATAGGGAGCTACGGTGTTGCCACCGGGTTCTTCGACGCGGTACACCTTGTAGGGATAGCCCCAGCAGCAGTTGGTTGTGGCGAAATAATTGGCTACGGCCTCATAGTCCTCATAATTGCTGTTGCTCGCCGGCAGTTTCGCAATCAATATTTTATCTGGCGCCAAGTATTTTCCCCAGCAGTCGACATGGGCAATGTAGTCGCCCTGCGGGTCAATGGTGATGTGGTAGTTGTCGATACCCAGGTAGTCAAGCATCTTCTTGCGCACATTGGCCTCGTTATTGCTGTTCTCCTGAAGGATCAATTCGTCGCTAACGCCATGTCCGCGTCCGTCCTCCATCATGTT
>JAFZSS010000097.1 GCA_017619255.1 Muribaculaceae bacterium | reverse complement strand
CAGGAACGCATCAGAATATACAGTGGTGACCGAACTGGGAATCTCTATGCTTGACAGTCCTGAGCAGTTTTTGAAGGCTTGGAACCTGATGACAGTGACGGAGTTAGGGATGGTGACACCCGTCAGTGCCCAGCAACCCTCAAACGCATGATCGTTGATACCTGTGACAGGGTAGGTCTGGCCGTTGTGGATTACTATTGAGGGAATCACCACATCACCGGTATAATCACTTGTGTAAATGTCCGGGTCATGGGACACATAGGTGACATTTTGATAGGTGACATAGGCCTCGTTGTTTACAATCTTATAATAGATTCCATCCACCTCAAAGTCATAGACATCTTCGGCAACTGCAATTACTGGCAGAATTAACGCCAGCAGCAGTGTCATCAGTTTTTTAGTCGTGTTCATTTTGATGGCGGTTTAATGGTTGCTTAGAATCATGTTGATGATGGCGTTGACATCTGCGATGGTGATTTCGCCATCGCCGTTAACATCGGCGGCGGGAGTGTGATTGTGGCCTGTATTGCCGCCCATGACGACTATATCTGTTACGCTGTTGGCATCGGAAAGCGTGATTTCGCCATCGCCATCTACATCACCAGGCACAATAGGTCTATAGCGCATGCCCTTGTATATGATTTGGCCGTCCTTGATTACATGGCTCAGTCCGCACCACTCTTGGTAGTCGGCATTGGGGCCAGATTTGCGAACGAATGGCGTTAGCAGGTCACCCAAGTCATAGCTGTCGAAGCCGATGCCCTCAACGACATAGGCTAATGGTTTTCCCTGTTCATCGATATAGACATAGCGTTCACACTCAATTCCCTCAATGTTGATAGGTTCTGTTTTGTAGAAATTGTCTTCATTCAGGAATACCTCGAAACCTGCCGCCGCAGCAGCATCTCCATTTTCAGCCACCGTCGCCTCCATGTTAAGGTAGAATTCATCGCAACCCCAGTCGCCGAAAGTATAAAGCCATGTAGTTCCGCCATCAAGATAAGTATATAAACCGAATGGTAGCATCAACTTGCCCTCATCGTAATACTTATGATAGGCATTATTCCTGAGGAAAGTTACCTTCTGGCGATCTCCTTTAATGTCATTCCTCAAGCCAGCTATCAGGCTGTCACGCTCTATATCAAGTGCCCCCTCCGTAAAATAATAGCATGCTTTAAAGATGACACCATTAAGGGTCGTCTCAGGATCATTGCCGCTAAACTCATAATTGTAGTAGTAGTGAGAAGTGTCGCCTTGATTGACGATGACTTTCTCATATACCCACTTCACTCCTTCGCGAACAATGGGTAAGTACTCATCCTCCTGGGCGAAGGCTTGGGACAAGCCCAGCAATGCCAGCAGCAGTGTCATCAGTTTTTTAGTCGTGTTCATCATATTATGTTTTTGGTTGTTATTTTTCACTTGCAAAGTTACGACAGAAAAAAGTTTTATAGGTCATAATTGCGCTACATTCACACCTCATTTATTTAAACGTAAAATGCTGAAAATCTTGCATGTAAAAAATAAAAATCTCATTTTGTCCTCATCGGCACAAAAAATGAGGCCAAAATAGTTAATTTTGCATCTAAATTGCGCCGTTTTTTATCGTGGACGGCCTTAAAACTTGACATAAACTTTACGATCTAATGATACACTTCAGGAACATCATTATTCCGCTTGCGGCAGTCGTTGTTTTCTTGATGGCAGGTTGCCACCACGACAGTGCCACCATGCAGGAACTCTCCCGCATCGACTCGATGGTCTATCACTACCACGAGCAAGAGGCATTGCCCCTGTTGCAGCAGATGAATACAGCACAGTTCAGCCAAGAGGAACGGGCCTATCATGCCGTGTTGCTGTCGATGGCATTGTACAAGAATTACATCCTTAACACCAGTGACTCGGCCATCAACGAGGCCGTCGGCTATTTCAAGAAGTCGGGCGATGACTTGATGTACCTGAAAGCGCTTGTCGCCCAGGGCTGTGTCAACGAGGACATGGGACAGCTGGAACAAGCGGTGGAAAGTTACCATCACGCCGAAGAACTGCCGATATCCATCGATAGCTCGATGATTGCTTACGCCAAACTGAGGCTGGGCGTCCTGTACCAGTCACAGGTGATAGGGACCAACACCATTGCCTTGCAGAAGTATCAGGAAGCGCTGCCGCTCTTCCGCGCCCTCGGGGATGCTCATTATGAGTTGGTCTGCCTCACCAGCATCGGCGGCATCTATCGGAACATTGATGAGAAGCATGATTCGGCTGTGGTCGTTATGAAAGACGCTATCGCGTTGGCTCAAAAACTGGGGGATGAGTATCACCTGTTCGCCAACCGCTATCTCTTGTCGGAGTATTATCTGGTGCGGGAAAAGGATTACCAGTTGAGCAAGAAATATGGGTTGCAAGCCATTTCGGCCGATCCCGCCATCATTGACCATCCTCGTGCCCATTATCGGCTTGTCTCGTCTTACTTGGGTCTGGGACAGCCCGACTCGGCAGCGTATTATCTGCATAAGGCTCCTGCCGCCCAAAGTGCGTTGGATAGTGTAGCCTACTATGAATTGATGTCGGAGGTGGAGCACCAATACAGTAAAGACGAAGGCAAATCGAAGCACTACATGCAATTGGCCCATACCATCGCCGACTCATTGACCATCAATGGCCTGAACCACCGTCTGCTGGAGGTGGAGAAGAAATATGACCACCAGTTGGCGGAGTTGAACAAGGTGGAAAATGCATCCCGCCTGAAAAGCGCCTTGCTCTTGGTGGCCTTGTTGGTGTTGGGCTTGCTGGCGCTGGCCTTCCTGGTGTGGCGGTACAGGAACCAACTGAAGATGAGGCAGCAAGAGGTCGAGATGCTGAAAGCAGACCTTGACGGCTCGCTGGCGAGCCTGAAGCAGATGCAGGCACGGCTTGACGCCCGAGAGCAAGGCGATGAGGGCAAGAAGACCCAAAGCGACGAGCTGCGCGCCATCATCAACCAGCAGATTGACGCCGTGCATCAGCTGATGACATGGTCCTACCAGTATGAGGGAGACAAGTTTGCCGCCAAGTTCAGGGAGATGATGACCATAAAAGGCGT